>JBFHUP010000139.1:0-5181 GCA_041589975.1 Sulfurimonadaceae bacterium
ATACCTGCATGGTTGAAGCTCTGCATAATCTTTTAGAGTTTTACCATCATGAGTCTTGTGGTCAGTGTACGCCATGTCGGGAAGGTACAGGGTGGGTCGATTCACTTATGCGTGATCTGCTTGACGGTGTAGGAAGCAGCAAAGATATCGATACGATGCTTGATGTGAGTAAGACGATGAATGGCAAAACGATCTGTGTTTTTGCTCCTGCTGTTTCAGGTGTTATTGATGCTTTTATCAAACACTTTAGAGATGAGTTTGAAGCTTATGCAGCTAAAAACAAGGAGGCCTCATGAGTTTTGATGCCACCATTATTGTCAATGGCAAACAACAACAGGTCGACAGCTCCAAAATGCTGATCGAAGAACTCCATCGGCTGAATGTCTCAGTCCCTCATTTTTGTTACCATGAAGCTTTAGGGGTAGATGGCAACTGTCGTATGTGCATGGTCGAGATCAAAGGGCAAAAACGTCCACAGATCGCCTGTAACACTCCGATCAAAGCAGGTATGGAAATCAGTACTACGAGTGAAATGATCATGGATGTCAAACGCAAAATTTTAGAACTGGAACTCATTAATCATCCTGTCGATTGCCCTATCTGTGATCAAGCAGGTGAGTGTTCTTTGCAAGAGTACTATATGGAAGTGGGGCTGCATGAAAGCCGTATCGATATCGCTCACAAGACTAAAAAAGAAAAGGCAGTTGATTTAGGCTCTAATGTTATATTGGACCAAGAACGCTGTGTTTTGTGTGCTCGTTGCACCCGCTTTACCTCTAATATCACCCAGACCCATGATCTGGTGATCTCAAGTCGGGGCAATCATGCCTGCATCACCACTTTTGGCGATCAGCCTTTAGAAGCAAAAGGGTATGCCATGAATGTGGTTGACCTCTGTCCTGTAGGAGCTTTGACCTCTAAGGACTTTCGCTTTGCCCAACGTGTCTGGTTTTTAAAAACCGATAAAGCGATCTGCCAAGGGTGTGCGACAGGGTGTAATATCTTTATCGATCATAATGCCCCTAAATATGAAGATGATAAGATCTATCGTTTTAGACCGCGTAGAAACCTCGATGTCAATGGTCACTTTATGTGTGACCATGGACGGCTTAGCTATAAAAAGCTGAATGAAAATCGCTTTTTTAATACAGAACTCGGCAATAAAGCCACTTTAGAAGAAGCAAAAAAGCTTCTAACACAACATCAAGGAAAGATCTATGGCCTTGTCTCAGCATCCTTAAGTATCGAAAACTTAACAGCGATTAAACTTTTTGCCCAAAAACTTCATATCCCGCTGTATGGCAGTGAAAAATCAACCATCGATGCAAGTTTCAAAGATGATATGCTTAAATCATCCGATAAAAGTTCCAATCGCAATGCTTTGAAACTTTTAGAGATCAACGAAGATCAACTTGATCTAAGCAGTCTGACTAAGCAGGCACTGATTATCAACTTTAACAATCCTGACTACATCCATGAAAACAATACGCCAAACATCTCATGGATTCACTTCACACCGTATCTCTTAGACAATAATGCTCTTAATATCCCTATGCCTGCATACAGCGAAGAAAACGGCACGTTTATCAATGAAAAACATCATCTTCAAAAAGCTGTCTCAACTATCAAGCATCCGCTACCGGCTGCGTCACTGAGAACAACACTGGCTAAGTTATCTGATGATGAAAACTTAAAAAGTAGCCACTACCTGTGGAGCTATCTGCAAAATACCTACGCTATTTTTAAAGAGATCTCATTTGAAACCATCTCGGATGAAGGTATCGCTTTGGGAGATAAGTCATGAGTACACAAACCCTGGTTATGACGATTATTCCTATCCTACTTATGGTGATACTCAGTCTTGGACTCATTCCTTTGTTTATCTGGATGGAGCGTCGTGTTTCAGCCATGATCCAACACCGAAAAGGCCCTAACCGCTGTAATATCGGTGGCGTTCGCATGGGCGGGGTTGTTCAGTCCATTGCCGATGTGATCAAACTGCTTTTTAAAGAGGAGTTTTATCCCGGACATATCACCAATCGTTTTATCTACCTTTTGGCTCCCGCCATCGTTTTTATCGCTGCTTTTTTAACGTTTTCGGTCATTCCCTTTGCCGACAATGTCATTTTGGGCGAACAAAGCTATGCCATGCAGGCTTTGCCGATAGAACTTGGTATCCTATGGTTTGTTGCTCTTTCGGGTATAGCATTGTATGGCATTATCTTAGCAGGTTGGGCCAGTCACAATAAGTTTGGTATCTTAGGCTCACTTAGAGCCTCGGCTCAAATGATCTCCTATGAGATCGCTATGGGTTTAGCCATCATCTCTATGATTCTTACCTATAACTCAGTTCATTTTAATGACATGGTGGATTTTCAAAGCCAGACCTTTTTTGGGTTTATTCCCGCTTGGGGTATTTTGATTCAGCCTCTTGCGGCCATTATCTTTATCGTCACCGTCTTTGCAGAAACCAATCGGGCCCCTTTTGATGTGGCAGAAGGAGAAAGTGAGATCGTAGCCGGTTTTCATACCGAGTACTCTGCCATGAAATTTGCTCTGTTTTTTATGGGTGAATATATCGCGATGAACTCAGGAGCAGCGATTATCATCACCATCTTTTTAGGTGGCTATCATCTGCCTTGGGTCACGACACAAATGATGTTGGATAACCCTCAAACACTTCTGATCTCAACCATGGTAGGGGCTGCGTTAATCTTTTTAAGTCTTATCCGCTGGATCTACCGCAACAACCGACGTAACGGTGTAGCCTGCCATGAACGCTATGTCGAGATGAAGTTTTTTATCACGGCTTTGGGTGTTTTGCTTTTTATCATCGAAGCTCTGCTTTTATGGATCTATTTTCAAAACACCCAAGGCACACTGATCACTTCACTGGTTGCAGTGGTGCAAGTGACGGTATTTGTGATCAAACTCTTTATTATTAATACACTTTTTATCGTGGTACGCTGGACTTTTCCGCGTTTTCGATATGACCAGATCCAACATTTGGGTTGGTATATCTTGTTGCCTCTGGCCTTAATCAATATCTTTATAACCGCCTTTGTGGTTATACTTTAGGAGGCTTAGATGGCATATAAAACCGTTCCAAGACATGGCAAAAGCTTGAAAGACCGCATCTATCTGCCTGCATTGTTTTCAGGTCTTAAAGTAACCATTAAACACTTTTTGCACAATATCAACAATGTCTCTGAGATGGATGTTTTGGAGTATCCTGAAGTACAGCCTACTGATATTACCGACCGCTATAGAGGTCACCACCGACTCACGCACCGTGATGATGGCACTATTGCCTGTGTCGCTTGTTTTATGTGTGCGACAGCCTGTCCTGCGGATTGCATCTTTATCGTGGGCAAGGAACGGGAAGATAGTGTGGATGAAAAAGAGCCTGAACGCTTTGACATCGATCTGTTGGAGTGTATCTTTTGCGGTTACTGCGTAGAGGCGTGTCCCTGTGATGCGATCCGTATGGACACTGATGTCTTTTCCATCATTGCCAATGAACGCAAAGACTTCATCGTTACCAAAGAGAAGCTTTTAAGCATGAAGGGAGCGTATGAACCTAAACAGAGTGTGGCTAAAAGCGGCTCGAAGGGGATTATATGATTGATCTTCTTTTTTTCACCCTGGCACTTATTGCCATAGCCGGAGCTGTCGGAATGATATCCATGATGCAGCCAATGTATGCCGCAATAAGCTTTGTCGTAACCCTATTGGCCTTAGCCGGAATCTATGCCCTTTTGGGTTCCAGCTTTTTATTTGCCATTCAGATTATTGTCTATGCCGGAGCCATTATCTCCTTGATTCTTTTTATCATTATGTTTCTTAATATCAAACCTGAAAACCTTCCTGATGAGCCTCATAAAAACAGACTGCTTATAATCTCCGCCGTCTTAGTGATGCCTTTTGCCTATCTCATGATCTCTATGCTTGAGTATCTGCCAGAGATGCAGCATATCCCTGAAGGATTTGGAGGCGTAAAAAGTGTGGGACTAACACTTTTTAGTGATTATCTGCTTCCCTTTGAGACCATTTCCATCCTCTTGCTTATCTCGCTGGTTGGAGCCATTGTCCTGGCTCAAAAAGCAGTACCAAGGGAGCCTAAATGATCTATAACAGCATGGTATTAGCTATTGTTTTGATTTGTCTTGGCATAATCGGTGCCTTAAGCCGTCGCAATATCTTTATCCTTTATATGTCTATTGAACTCATTCTTAACGGTATCAATCTAGGTTTTGTTACGGCTTCAGCCATTCATGGACATGGAAACGGCCATGTGATTGCTGTACTGATTATGGCTATTGCAGCAGCTGAAGCCGCTTTGTTTTTAGCTATGATCGTCATACTTTTTAGAAGCCGCAGATCTCTTGACAGCAAAAAATTCAATCTTCTTGCATCCAAAGAGGAGCGTAGCTATGTCTAATGCCCTACTGCTTCAACTCATGGTACTTCTGCCTTTTATAGCAGCACTGCTTATCTTTTTGGGGCGTATCACACTTCAAAGTAGCGTTACACGAGAACAAATGACGCGACTGATAACACTCATTACACCCCTGCTGACAGCTTTGATAGCACTCTATTTCATCCTGTTTTTTAAGCCAAATCAACCACTTCACGCCTCTTTACTGACTTGGATCGCTGTGGGAGAATTAGATATCTCTATCTCTTTAGTGCTTGATGCTTTGTCGATGTGGATGGTCCTTTTTATCTCTGTGATCTCCGCACTTATCTTTATCTATGCTACAGGCTATATGCACAAAGATGAGGGATTTGCCCGATTTTTTATCTATTTTCACCTCTTTTTGGGTTCAATGATGCTTCTTGTTTTAGGTGATAACCCTATCATCATGTTCTTAGGCTGGGAAGGCGTGGGCGTCTGTTCTTACCTGCTTGTCGGCTATTACTTTAAAGATAAAAAAAATATTACCGCAGCCAACAAAGCTTTTTTTCTCAATCGTATCGGAGATTTTGGTTTGGTGACAGCTATTGCTTTACTCTTTATAAGTATTGGTTCTACAGGTATGCAGTTTAGTTCTTTAGAAGCTCATATCAAAGAGATCGATTCAGGCATGTTAACACTGATTGCTATCTTACTGTTTGTAGGAGCCATGGGTAAATCTGCTCAAATACCGCTTTATGTCTGGCTGCCTGACGCTATGGCAG
>JBFHUP010000140.1:0-5174 GCA_041589975.1 Sulfurimonadaceae bacterium
CAGGAGCCTCTCGGCGCGCCGGTTGCACGCCTTCGCGGCCGCCGAGTCTCCCGCGGCCGCCGCGACCAGGCCTTGGGCAAGCGCGTGGTGCCCTTTCTCGGTGCGCGCACGCCTCATACGATCATGAAATATGGACTAAAGCAGCTCATGCCTGACAACATCCATTTTATTCATGGTCCCGGATGCCCTGTCTGCATCATGCCAAAAGAGCGTATCGATCAAGCTATAGATCTGGCTTGCATGCCTGATACTATCTTGCTCACACTAGGAGATATGATACAAGTGCCTGGTTCTGTAAGCTCACTGGCGGTAAAACGAGCCGAAGGTTATGACATCAGGGCATTATATACGCCACTTGATGCCCTTAGCATAGCCAAAGAGAACCCAGACAAAAACGTCATCTTTTTCGCCATAGGATTTGAGACTACGACACCTATGACAGCAGCCGTTATTAAAAGTGCTCTAGATGAAGATATTAACAATCTCTTTTTTCATATCAATCATGTCCTTGTTCCACCAGCCATTGATGCCATTATGCAAGACAATGATAGTAAGATCGATGCCTTTATCGGACCTTCACACGTCAGTGTCATAGCAGGGGCCAAGATCTATGAAAGCATACCTAAACGCTACAACACCCCCATCGTCGTTTCAGGCTTTGAACCAGTAGATGTTTTAGAAGGCATACTAAAGATTATCAGACAAAAGCAACAAGGCAAAGCAGAACTCGAAATCGCCTACACTCGGTCTGTCTCCATGCAGGGAAATCTCAAAGCTCAAGAGCTCATTGAGACCTATTTACAAAAACGCCAAACTTTTAGGTGGCGAGGAGTTGGAGATATTGCTTACAGTGCCTTAGAACTTCGTCCTGAGTATGACTTTTTAGATGCTGAAAAACGCTTTTGTGATGTTTTAAAGTATCAAAATATTGAAGATCATAAACTCTGCATCTGTGGTTCGATTCTTAAAGGTCTGGCAGGACCGCTTGAGTGCAAAGTCTTTGGTAGCAGCTGTACGCCAAATACGCCTTTAGGCAGCTGTATGGTCAGTTCTGAAGGAGCGTGTAATGCCTATTACCGCTACCAAGGTGTCTTATCATGAGTGTGATCGAACTCTCGCATGGCGGAGGTGGAGAGACAACTCAACACCTCATTCATGAACTTTTTTTTAAATATTTCGGCAATGATATTCTGCTTAAAGAGGAGGATGCGGCTGTTTTGGAAATGCCTAAAAAGATCGCCTTTACGACAGACAGTTTCACCGTATCACCGCTCTTTTTTGCCGGAGGTGATATCGGGAAATTAGCCATCGCCGGGACACTCAATGATCTGGCCGTCATGGGAGCCAAACCACTGTATCTCTCTTGCTCTTTTATGATTGAAGAGGGGTTTGACCTTAAGCAACTCACGGGCATTGTCAAAAGCATGGCAGATGAACTTAAAAAAACCGATGCTCAAATCGTATGTGGCGACACCAAAGTCTTACCCAAAGGAACAGTTGATAAAATCTTTATCAATACTACCGGTATCGGCGAACGTCTGGATGACAACATCTCACTGCATAATATTCAAACAGAGGACAGGCTCATTCTCTCTAGAGATATAGGAAGGCACGGAGCTACGATACTTATGCAAAGAGAAGAGCTTAAGGCCTCTTCACAACTTACCAGTGATTGTGAGACACTCTGGCCAGCAATCAAAGCTCTTATTGATGCCGGCATATCCATTTCAGCCATGCGTGATGCAACCAGAGGTGGCCTGAGTGCCGTTTTAAATGAATGGGCCATAAACAGCAACAGCTGTATGGAGATAGATGAATCTTCTATAGCCATCTCTTATGAAGTCCATGGTATCTGTGAAATTTTTGGATTTCATGCCTATGATCTTGCCAATGAAGGCACTTTCGTTTTAGCTGTCAAAGAAGCAGATGCCCAACGCTCTTTAGAGATTTTGCATAAGTTTGATTTTTGTCAAAATGCCGCTCTCATCGGCAAAGTCACTCATGAGAAAAAACAAAAGGTGATACTGCATACTGCTTATGGAAGCCGAAGATTTTTAGAGCTTCCCAAAGGTGAACTGCTGCCAAGGATATGTTAGTGGGATCTACGCATGCATGAATACTCCGTCGTCCAAGCTCTTATGGAAAAGATCGAAACCATCGCCCGTGACAATCAAGCCAAAGCCATCTCTAAAGTTGTTGTTAAAATCGGTGTTATGAGCGGTATCGAACCCCATCTTTTTGAGATCGCCTTTGAAACCTTTAAAGAGAAAACCCTCTGTCATGAGGCTACTTTTGTTATGCATATCCAACCACTTATTATCGTATGTAACAGCTGCCATCAAGAGAGTGAGCTGGCACAACATCACTATATCTGTCCTGCCTGTCACAGCACTAAACTTGAAGTGATTGACGGAGAAGATATGTTACTGATGCGTCTTGAAATGGATGCCGAACCCTAATCAGATCTACCCTTGCTAAATTTTGAAAGCTTGCATTTACAGAGCTTTCTTGGCATAATTAGAGTATATACTCTAAAAAGGAGCTAAGATGCGTAGGCGAGACTTTTTTTATAAAATCAAACTGCTCGGACTCTTTTCGCTTATCCCTTCGCTGCTATCAGCCAGAAAGCTAGCCCCTTTAGAGTACACACCCTCCTCTAAACGTCACCGTGTCGACAAACGGTGGATGCATATGTATAAAAGTTTTGATTATTATGATTATGATTTTATCGATGATATGGGTTTTGGACTTTTGCGTGTCATCGATGATTTTGAATTGGATCATCTCACAGGTACACCCATTCATCCCCATAAAGATATGGAGATCATGACCATACTTTTAGAGGGGATGATGTTTCATCAAGACAGTTTAGGCCACTTAGGTGTACTTCATGCAGGTGATTATCAGCTTATGAGTGCAGGAAAAGGGCTTAAACATGCTGAAACCAATCCGAGCCAATTTTCCAAGACACGTGGTCTGCAAATCTGGATGAGTTCTAAAAATCGATCAGGAGAGCCCCGCTATCAACAAAGAGTGAAAAATGAGATAGATCTTGATAACAAGCTGGCTCTCATTGCCAGCGGTCACCTTGATACAGCCATGCATCTGGGTCAAGATGGTCAGGTGCATCGTGGACAATTCAGCAAGGATGCAACACTGCATCATTCATTGCATAATCCTAACAACGGGATCTACTGTTTTATGATCCATGGTGAAGTAGAGCTTCTTAACCACACACTCAAAGCGGGAGACGGTTTGGGTATCTCAAGCCACAACAAGCTGACATTGGATATAAAAAAGGGAAGCGATTTTATATTGATCGAACTGCCAAAAGAAGGAGCATTCTGATGAAAAAAATATTACGAAGAGATGAACTCCGCTTAGGAGGTTTTGCAGGACTTAAAGAGCATAGACTGGTAACAGATATTTCCATCTTTGGCCCCCATAAAGAACCGGATACCTTTGATGGTATCGGCTCTTTTGTCTATCTGGCTGATGCACGTTTTAATCCCCATGGTGAAACACGTATGCATCCGCACAGAGAGATTGATGTCATCTCGGTGATGGTCGAAGGCAAAATCGATCATGAAGGCTCCCTGCAACATGGTGAAACAATCCACTCAGGCCAAGTCCAGGTCCAGCGTGCTGGAGCAGAAGGATTTATGCATAATGAAATCAATCCTGATGAGACCACAAACCGTATGATCCAACTCTGGTTTAAACCCGAAGTCGCAGGGATGAAAGCCGATTATGCAGTATATGACACCCACCAACAAGTGACCCGCGTTTACGGTGGTGGCCAAGATGCCCGTTTTCAAAGTAAGACTATTATGGAAGTGATCAAACTCAAAAAAGATGAGAGCTTTTACCTTAAAGGGCTTTTCCAACTCTATGTCATGACAGGGGAACTCTATTATGATGATGAAGTCATCCAAGAGGGTGATTTAATCGAAGATTTTGACCTGGATGTTCAAGCAATGTCTGATGCATTTTTTATTCTTATCTATGAAACATCGTAAATCTGATTTTTAGCAACAAAAGGTTATACTTTCACAAATCAGCTAAAGGTTTGATATGCAGTTATGTGTCGCACTTGATCTTCCCACCATGCAAGAGAATATTGCATTGGTTGAGAAACTCCAATCTTTTGATGGGATCTGGCTAAAAGTCGGTTTCAGAGCCTATATCAGAGACGGTAAACCTTTAATCGATGCGATCAAAGCTATCAACCCTAACTTTAAGATCTTTTTAGACCTTAAACTTTATGATATCCCTAACACTATGGCAGATGCGGCAGAGTCTATCATGGAACTTGGTATCGATATGTTTAATGTCCATGCGAGTGCAGGGAAAGTTGCCATGAGCATGGTTATGGAACGACTCAAACCCTACCCTAACCGTCCTATCGTTATCGCAGTAACTGCACTCACCTCATTTGATGAAGAAAACTTCCAAGCGATCTATAATGAACCCATCGCACAAAAAGCTGACAAATTTGCAATAGACACCGCTGATGCTTTGATGGATGGTGTGGTCTGTTCTGCTTTTGAATCTGCCTCAATCAAAAACAAGACCCATAAAGATTTCATCACACTGTGCCCTGGCATCCGCCCTTTTGGAGAAGATGCAGGCGATCAAAAGCGTGTGGCTACTTTAGACGTTGCCAAACAAGAGCTTGTTGACTTCATAGTCGTGGGTCGACCTATCTATCAGTCTGATGACCCTGCAGCCCTTGTGACAAAGATTCTCTCCAATATTTAAGTATCGTAACTTCTTTTGAATTTCCTATTCATATAACTCTCTTTAATAATCGCTTGGAACAGAAGTTGCTTTTTCTCAACAACTTAACCAAGGAGTTTAAATGAAAGTTCTCGACAAATTAGAAGTAGTGATTCGCTTAAAAGAGAAGATCTATGAAGCGAAACAATCATCAGATGTACAACTGGCAAAACGCTTAGAAGTACTTTTAGAAGATATCATGAAAAACACCAAAGCGTTTACTGCCATCTAAATATGTTTTGCCCTATGGCAAAACTAATCCTATCCGTTATTCAAACTTCAAAATCCCCAAAAACCGACCATAAACATTACTTTTTTTAAGCCAAATGTTATAGTAACTTGCTTATAATACCATTTCTTAAAACACGGACAAGTGGGTGAGTGGCTGAAACCAC
>JBFHUP010000141.1:0-5173 GCA_041589975.1 Sulfurimonadaceae bacterium
AGCAATATTTTGTCGCTTCTTCTTATCAAGCTGTTCGATAAGGGAACGAATCAGTGCCGTATTTCGCGGATAATCCGTCACAATAAAGGCGTTGTTCTCCTTGGAGACAACGATCTTTCCTGATTGAGAGAGTAAAAAACGCAGTTGTGCCGAGAGGTTGTTGGCATCGGCACTTTGGATCTGCATCACCTGAGTATGGATCTGACTTACACCACTATGATCCAAAGGGGGAGCCTCTTTAGCCGCATCAACCACTCTGACCGTGGTTAAAAAACCATCCTTTTCAACCAAGGTAAACCCTTTGCTTTGCAATACTGACTGCAATAAAGCAAAAAGTTCTTTCTCTTCGATACTGTGATCAGATATAAAATCCACCTTACCCACAACCGGTACCGTAATCAAAATATTTTTTTTAGTAATCTTAGAGACCATCTTGACAAACTCTGTGATCTCTAAATTGGAAAAGTTAATGGTAATTTTTTTAGCATCCAGTGTCATGCCCCAAACAATACAGAGCAAAATTATTAACTTATTTAATCTCAAAACTGATCTCCTCTACTTGATCATCTCGTTGTATACCAAGTACCAAAGCCTCTATTTTATCAATATTTTTATACAAATTGATTACCTTCTCATTAGAATCCAAAGCCTCGCCATTGGCTGACAGGATCAAATCACTTCTTTTAAGCCCCATTCGCTCAAAGATGGAACCTTTTTTGACACTTCTAAGCACATAGCCTTTAAAGATGCCTCCACTCATATAGGGTGATATCCTGATCTCTGACCAAATCAACTTAGGATCGGCTATACGTCTGTTGATCTCTTCACGTTTAATCGTAACATGTTTGACATTGCCTCTGTCCACAGTGCTGTAAGCATTGACTACGTCAGAAGTAAAACTGCGGCTTACCATATTGAGTGTCAGCTTATACCGCTGTCCAGATCTTATAAAATAGGCCGTTTTATCCTCAATCTTTTCAAAAGTGTAACCTTGGAAGGCTTCACCTACATTGATAAAGTGGGTTTTACCCCCAACTAAAACAATGGCAAAACCGCCACTTTTTTCTTCATACAGTGCCTGAAGTGTCCAGGATCTCAAAGTCGCATAGCTTTGTTGAGTGCTTTGCTGTTTCTGTGCTCCCTTAATCGAACTGCTACTTTGATAAAAGAGCTGCGAGATACGATACAAAGGACGGTTGACAAACTGCTCATTCGCCACATAATGAACTCCCGTATGCGGTAAAAAAAGTTCTATCAAAGCACTCAACCATGCGATAGCAATAAAAAAGATCGTTATAAATATAAATAAACGGCTTCGTTGAAGCAGGATCATCTTAATAGTGCCAAACAAAACGATACCCTCCTTCAACCTTTTTCAGACTTCTCATCAGCATCGGCTGCTTCAAAAGCCAAGGTTGAGCTATGACATCCAGTGTCACCTGCTTTGCTCCCAAATCGATCGTACCTTGCAGCGTTCCAAAATTACCTTCAGCTGACACAGATATATCTCCAAAAGGAAGGTAACGTAATGTCGCCTCTTGCAGATGCAAGCCCTTGAGTGTTGCTAATTGCGTTCCTACAAAAAGGTTTTTAATGACCATACTGTTATAAAACCCTAAAGCTACGATCTTTACAGTATCCATACGTGCCGCTTGAATCGAACCCAAAAAGAGTTCACCTTGGTGAAGATTGAGACCCAGTAAGGTGTCCTCCAGCTTTTCATCGTGCATGATCACTTTTTTTTGGCTTAACCACACTTCGCTTTGATACCACAAAGCTTTGGATGGCATAAACAGCACAACAGCAAGCCACAACAGGGCTATAAAACCGACAATTCTCAGCAGACGCTTCATGGTTGCATCTCCACGATCAGATCCACTCTGTTTTGTTTTTTTTCAATCACAACGCTTTTAATCATCACATCTGAACCAAACAGTGTATAACTGATACGATCAAGCAATGCAGCATCAAGCTGCTTATAACCTATGGTTATCTTTTGCTTCTGGTTTAGCTGCTGATCAAAAGGCTTAATAGCCGCCAAACGACGAAGTAGATTGTGCACCTCTTTTTTTTGAGCCCACCGTTTTTTTAAATGTGCGTAATGAACTGCTTGTGTTTCAAGCTGTATGAGCTCTGCTTGGGTCTTCTTAGCCAGCTGCTCTTTGTTAGCGATCTGTATGAGCATAAAAATGAGTGTCAGCAAAGCAATAACAACAAGACCCCAACGCATATTCCGACTCATCGTCTCACCTCGATAAGTGTTTGTTGATCTTTAACTGAGATAGAGACATCTTTAGCATACTGCAACAGAGCCTTTTTAATTTTTTGTTTGCTTGATGTGTCAAGAGCTTTGGCAAGTTGCAGGCTTGCCTTTTTTTCATCCATAGTTATACGCTGTACAGAAGCATGCATGATAGATTTATGCTGCATCGCCTCCTGCAATACCTTACGAAAAAAGAGCTGCTGTTTTTCAATCTTCTCAAGCTCTTTGACCATACTTTGAAGCTGAAACGAGGTTGGCGGGAGTTGATACTGCTCTTTGATATTTTGCTTGGCATCTTGTAGCTGAAAGGCACCTATAGCAGCATTGATATAACTTGTCACCAGCCATAAAAAGCTTAAAGTGGCCAAGAGCATCAAAGGTTTAACCCAATCACCTGAAGCTTTGCGTCCTAAGCCTTGGATTTTCAAAGAGATAGCTTTATTTGCCGCCAGATCTTCAATCCTGCTTTGATTGTCAAGCTCTTGGCAAAAATCCTGATCCAGCGTAACGAGCACACCATTGACACGAGCTAAAGCTTTATCATTACTCATAACCAAAGGCTTGTCAAAATCTTTAAAATAAGCCTGAGAGAGGTAGACTTTCTCGACCTGATGCAGCTGCAGACCTTGTTGGTGCAACTTTTGTGTTATCTCTTGAAGATTAAAAGCTACAAAATAGTAGACACCCCCATGATCATAAACATCATAACTGTATCGTGCATCGAGTTCAAACATCGATGCGGCAAATTTCTTAGCCTGATGACGGTTTTTAAAATCTCTTAATGATCTTTTACACCAATAATAGTGTGGTGAAAGCACAAGGGTATAAAGCACTTCTGACGCATTATCGTCATCAAAAAGTGTCTCAGGTGTGACAAAAACGATGTGCTTATCATCACTCTTTTCTTTTTTATTAAATCCGATAGAGGGTAATTTAATAGCTTTTAATATAACTGATTTCCTTGTTTTTTATCTCATAGATCATGGAAAACTTCCCTTCAAGCGTTGCCGTTTTATACCCGACATCCACCTGAACATGATAAGGCTGATCCATACTAAATGGGTGCATGCCGAAATCACTCTTTGTACGGTTATCTTCCTTAGTGATCTGATCACAACGAATCGTCTCCAAGCCCGTCGCAGAGAGTTGCAGACCCGTATAAACAGCCAACTCCGAGGGTATATGATTACAATCCAAGATCCCTTTTTCATAAGATTTTCCGTAACGGAAAAATTTCTCCCAAGGTATCTCATAGACACTGCTGTCTTCATACATCGCATCATAATAAGCAAGTAGCTTTCGCAACTGCGAGGTACTAAAAATCCCGCCTTGGGCCATATCCGCATAACGGTTGACCAGTTCACTCTCGCTGTAGCGTTCGATGTTGTCACTATCGATCGTATCAGCAATCATTGCCAACAGTATATCAGGATTTTTCACCTCATACCTGTCACAAAGCCTGTGAAACATAGTTTCATAATGGGGTGCAAGCGTTTTGTTATCATCATCAAACATAGCATTAATATTAATCTTTCCCTGAAGTGAACTTAGTACAACCCGCAGTTCCAGACTCCCTTTATCATCTTTGATGGTTGGAATCGTGACTAAAAAAGCATCCAAAGCCGTAGCCGAATCAATCTTTTGACCCTCTTTAAGTAAGAGCTGCATCACACTTTTAAGTATCGCTTGATCCTGATTAAAAGCCTGAGCCTGTTTCGTATGCTGCATCGAGCTGTCAATCAGCTTGAGTGTTCCTAAGATACTTACCGCTATTAAGGCCATGATCCCCATCGTCACCATCAAAGCCATCGCAGGTCTGTACCGTGAAACACCTAAAGATTGTAAAGTTCTTTTCATGTTGTATTATATCCTCTTAATGTTACGATTATGTATCCTATCTATGCTAAAATAGCATCCAAGAAGGAATCATTATGAAAAAAACGAGACATGCATTTACACTTTTGGAGCTTATGGTTGTTATCATTATTCTAGGCCTTTTGGCTTCTATCGTACTACCTAATCTAACAGGCCAAGCCAGTCAAGCAAAAAAAGGAACCGTCTGTACACAGATGAAAGTGATCTCTAATGTACTGAAAAATTATAAATTTCTTTTAGGAACTTTTCCTACAACCCAAGAAGGGCTGCAAGCTTTAGTTAAAAACCCGGATCCCGAACGTTACACCAACTATCCGGATGGAAGCTTCTTGGATGAAGGCAGACTTCCTAAAGATGCCTGGAACAACCCTTTTTATTACACTAATAATGAGGGTAACATCGAAATTATCTCTTTAGGAGCCGACGGCACAGAGGGTGGTGAGGGTGAAAACAGTGATATCACCTACTCCGGCTGTCAGAAGTAAGAGCTTTACAAAAGGTTTTACCCTTTTAGAGCTGGTCATCGTTGTCATCATCATGGGACTGGTTTACAGTATGGTTACCTTGAGCACTCCCCAAGCAACTGCAACGCTTCCCAAACTTTCAGCCTCCAATCTTGCCGACTTTTTACGCTCGGTCAATCCCAAAGAGCATCAAAGCTTTTATCTGTATGGCGAGCAGTGCCAACGCATCGCTTTTGAACCTGCTTTGGATGAATCAGTTGCAGTGGATACGATCGACTTCTCATCCGATACCCAAGCCTTTTGGTTTGATAATTACGGTACCATGCAAGCTTTGTCATTTGCTCCTAAAAAAGATGACCACTTCACGACCAAGGTGTGTCTGAAGTTTGAAAAGTTTGCTAACGGCTCTACCACACCTATGATTATCCAAAGTGGAAAAACATTTTATTATCACGCTTTTTTTGAAGGCGTTCAGAGCTTTGAGACTGCGTTACAAGCAGCTACCTGGATCAAACAGACACTTAACAACCCTAAAAATCTGGATCTTTATTGATGAAACGGCTCGCCTTTA
>JBFHUP010000142.1:0-5162 GCA_041589975.1 Sulfurimonadaceae bacterium
CCTATGATATGAAAAATGATGCGGGGATCATTGCGGCTATTACGTCCAATTTTATGAGGTGCTTGGATCTTAAAAGTAAGATTTCCATGCTTTGGCTGTTCCTTGACTTCAATAGTATAAAAGGAGCTTTGATAGGCCACATTTTGTTTATAAATAGCAAGATCTTTATGAAAACTCTGTTTCATATCATCATGCAACTGATTGATATTGGCTTGAAAATCTTCCACAGGATGGGGAAACACATCATGCAGCTCTTTTTCATGTGAAGCTGCCTGAGGATATTTCAAATCATTCATTTTCAGATAGGCAAATGATTCAAAAGGTATGATGCTTCCTTTATAAAAACGTGTCACATCATTAACACGATAAAGCATCTTGATTTTTTTAGCATCTTCTTCATAAGATGGCTGGTTTTCCAAGTAAACACGCTCTAAAGATTGTTGATGTACAACCTGCTGACGTTTGACAAAATCATAAGATTTAGAGATCGATTCTCTTTGTATCTGTTGCTCAACGCTATCTAAAATGGTGTCTATACAACTAATATTATCTTTGTCTTGACACAAACGTTGTGCCACGGCATCCGAGGTAAGACGCAGTGTTTTAAGATTAACATCCCCTGAAACATCGTGAAGCTCTTTAATCGTTATACTATCGCCTGACTTAACCAGATTGGCAAACAGTGGATACTCAACATCAATAAGTGCTCTTTTTTTCAACGTTCCACAGCCACCTAAGCCCAAAATAGCTCCTACGACCATTAATCCCCAGATATTCTTCATGCTAATCCCTCTATTTGAATGAACTTAGAGTATAATACTATAATTTCCTATTCAGGGTCTTTATATGAGTATACTTTTAATCTCTATTTTATCCATACTGCTACTTTCACGTACCTTTGCGTCACACTTTAAAATCCCGCTTCCCATTTCTCTGCTGGTTCTTACCTATCTTTTATACAGTGTCGCTCCCATCCCTCATATAGAAGCCTATTTTGACGAAACTTTATTGATGTTATTACCACTTTTGCTACTGCCTGATGTGATCAATTTTAAAGTTGAAGATCTCAAAAAGTTTGGTGTTGCAATCTTTTATCTCTCTTTTATTGCCGTTATCTTATCCATTGCCGCAGGCTTGTTGCTCAACAGTGTACTTTTTGCTCCTTATGCTCTTACAATCGGTATGCTCATTGCTCTTTTTGCCATGGTATTAGCTACAGATGCCGTGAGTGTGGCAGCCATCTTTGCACCTTTTAAACTGCCCCATTCACTCAAAGTGCTAACCGAAGGTGAAAGTCTTTTTAATGATGCAACCGCAGTCATAGCTTTTTTCTTTATCGCACTGCCGCTTATCCGAGGGGAAACAGTAACCGGTTTTGATGTCACCTATATACTTCTTAAAGTGCTCATTGTTTCTACGCTGATTGGTTTAGCTGTCGGCTTTTTAGCACAATTTATCATGAAGTTTTTTCATGAAGCCGTTGATGAATTCATCATGATTCTTTTAACTGCCTATGTTGCTTTTGCCATTGCAGAAATGCATGCGATTCATGTATCAGGCATCTTGGCTCTTATTGTTGCCGTTATGACCCTCAAAGTCTTTATCAACCGCTCCTTAAGCTCATTGGACAGATCACGCATAGAACTTAATGAAAACGAGCAGACGCTGGTGAAACAAAAAGAGATCAAACTGATCACCACCAAAGTCAGACTCGACCAAAACAGAGAACTCATCACCTTCTTTGCTTTTTTTGCCAATGCCGTACTTTTTTTCTCGTTAGCCCAACTGGTACATTTTGAGCAGATGATGAGCTATTGGCAGGAGATCTTGGGTCTGTTTATCGCAACAACACTTATTAGAGCCCTCATGATGCTGAAATTTGCACTCATCTCACGTAAAACCAAGCATATTATCGATGTCAACTACCGATGGTGGGGCGTGTTAACTTTTGCCGGTATCAAAGGGGGATTGTCTATGATTATGGTCCATGCATTGCCCAACACCTTTATACATAAAGCGATGTTTGAACAGATTGTTATGGGTATTATCATCCTCTCTATCTCTGTGTATGCCGTGGCTTTGATCTTTATCATTTCCAAATACAAAACCGCTTTTGAAAATGATATCAAGATGGAGCATCACGAGTGAAAAAGTTTAATATTTTCCAACGCTTCAAACACTATTTGCGATCAGCCTTTCGTGAAATTATCGTCTATCACAACAGCTCTTTGGAATTTCGGGCCAAACTTTTTGCGATTGTTGCCGGTGTTGACAAAGATATCACGAAAGAGGAAGAAGAGATCATCCATAATGCAGCTTTAAAGATTTATCATAATGATGAAAATCGAGCCACCACCTTATGGCTGGCCACCAAAGAGTATGTGGAAAAAATTCACCAGAACAATGAACTGGGCATTGATGAATTGGCACGGGATATCGAAAAACTCATTAAACGTAATCACCGATTTGTACACAAGATTAACACTGATTACCTCATGCCTATCGTTGAGGCTCAAAAAGATCAGGACACACAAGATTATCAACGTCATATCATTGACTATCTTAATGGCTTAAAAAAGGAATATAGTGTTTAACACTAATGTTCAATATCTGCCCTGAACATGTAAAAAAGCCCTTGTGAAACTCACGTTGCTAGTTGCTTGACTTAAAAATCTAAAGCAGCTTAAGTCTTTCTCGTCTATCCTCATAGATCTTAGCATCTAACACAAGATCTACTTTTGCTGTAGGTATCTCATCAACGACAATGAGTGGTGAGAGGTTATAAGCAGAAAGCAACTCTTGTCTGAGTGCTACCTCTTTATCAAAAGAAACAGGCTTTTTCATCAATTCCCAGACATTGCTAAAACTGGTCTGCATTTTCTGGTTATAAAAATCCAAGGTGATAAAAACAACCTCTTCACGATTCATATAGTGAAGATCATCCACGCTCTTTTCTACACGGCCATTAGTTTTATCCCGAGGAAGTTTTGAGTAAGGCAGAATATGCGAGGGGGTAAACTGTTTGCCTACCATCAGTTTACCTGACATCAATCGATAGTTTAAAAACTTCTCTTTAACAATCTCATACGCTACACCTTCATCTTCAAGATCCATACGGTGGGCATACATCTCTAATCGTTCTTCAATGGAAGCAGGCATCACACGAGCATCAATAGAAGAAAACATCTCATCCATCAGCTGATTTTGCTGCTCTCTTTGCATAGTCAGGCCATAGATGCAGCCACAATAATCCTGACGGTAAAGTTTCTCCTCTTTCGTGACACGTGATTGATCTTGACTGCCCCCATTGGAGCGATAATCAACTGCAATAAACTCTACACCGTGTTTAGCATAAAAAGCATCGCCTACACGTTTGAGCTGCTCTTGAGACTTTAAAGGACTTACCAGCAAGGTTGTCGTGATCTTCTTTTCACCCATCTCTAAAGCTTTTTGGGCACTCACTTCAAAGCGGCGATCAAAACAGACCTCACAGCGATCACCCTTTTCAGGCTCTTTTTCCAGACCTCGAACCAGATCCATCCAAGTCTCAAAATCATACGCCCCTTCTAAAAGATCAATACCCAAACGTTTACAAGAACGCTCTACATCAAGATATCTTAGACGGTATTCTCCATAGGGATGGATATTAGGATCATAAAAAAAACCTGTTAACTTCTCTTGGGGAAACTCTTTTTGGAGTTTCTCTAAAAAGAAATGGCTGTCAACAGAACAACAAATATGTACAAGCATGGTTCACCTCAAATTATGCTGACATTGTAACTTGCAGCTCTAAGTATCAGCTTTAAAGGAAAAATTAGCTGAAGCTATGACTGTTGCTCTATTTAATTCCTAAATCTAAGGCTAAAAAAACATTTTTCGTACTAAGATACTAGCAGATTATGATTGATATAAGGATGTAAACATGGATGCAAATATTTTGGCTGTTAACAATGGTCCTTTGGTACTTAAATCAGATGACAACAATCAACTCATCTTTCAAGGCGACGTAAAACTCAGAGCAGGAACACCAGCCTATCTCTGCCGTTGTGGCCACTCGAACAATAAGCCTTTTTGTGATGGAGCCCATCAAGCCAAAAACTTTTGTGAAAAACGTGAAATCAAGGAAGAGACCATCCAAGAATACCCGGGAAAAGAGATCCACATCACCTTTAATCGATCTATCTGTGCCGGAGCGGCCAATTGTGTTAATGAGTTACCTGAAGTCTTTTCCGGTAAAAGTTCTACCACATGGATCACTCCCGATAACGCCGATAAAGAGTCAATCATTCAAACGATTAAAACCTGTCCTTCGGGGGCTTTATCTTATTCGATTGATGGGGAACATTTTATAGACTCTCGCAGTAAACCCAAAATCACCATCATTAAAAACGGTCCCTATATGGTTGAGGGTATTGCATTTAAACACGCTTCCAAACCAACCCATTTTGCCGCTACCAAATATACCCTATGCCGATGTGGGCTCTCTAAAAACAAACCCTATTGTGATTATTCTCATGCTGAACAGGGATGGAAAGACACCAATAACAGATCTTAAGCTTTTACCTTTTTATAATTATATGTTATACTAAAATCTGATAGATATTGACTTATCTATTAGATAGAGTGACGAAGAACGAATACCTAATCCAGTACAGATGGAGGCTGAGATGACAAAGGTGCTAATTCTAGGCTCAGGAAACATCGGTTCTGTTGCAGCAAAACTCTTGCATGAGACAGGTGACTATCATGTCACGCTTGCTTCTCGCAATAAAGAACAACTCTATACTTTATCGACACAAACTACACTAACAACAAAACAGATCGATGTCATGCAAACTGATCTCGTAGCACTTTTTAAAGATTTTCAGATCATCATATCCGCTTTGGCATATCATCTAAATACCGCAATGGCTCACAAAGCCTTAGAAGCAGGTGTAAGTTATTTTGATCTGACAGAAGATCGTCAAACGACGCAATCTATTATGGAGCTTGCCTCAAAAGCTAAAATCGGACAGGTCTTTATGCCGCAATGCGGTCTTGCTCCGGGAGCGATTGGCATTATTGGACATGGATTAAGTCTGGAGTTTGATTCTATTGAGTCACTTAAAATGCGGGTCGGTGCCCTACCCCTGTATCCCAGTAACGAGTTGAAGTATAACCTC
>JBFHUP010000143.1:0-5147 GCA_041589975.1 Sulfurimonadaceae bacterium
CTTAGACTTAGAGGCTTTACGACCGACCCTTTATGACAGCGATGCCAATGCCCTGCAAACGACACTGATCCATCTTTTGGGTGAGCACAAAAAACTAACCGTTCCAAAGCTTGCTAAACTGCATCAAAGCAGTCGTCAAAATATCCAAGTGGTGATGAATGAACTACTCACTTTAGGCATCGTTACAACCGTAACCAATCCAAAACATAAAAGCTCTAAACTCTTTACCTTAACAACTGTGGGAGAGGCTATTTTAGAGCATAACCACAAGGCTTATGAGGCATTTTTATCTCAAATGGATATTGAGGGTGATTATGATGCCGCTCTGACACTTTTAGAAAAACTTTCTCAAGCCTTACATCCATAAATTGTCAATCAATCTTGTCGTTCCTACCTTAACCGCTAACGCGATAATGGTGTTACCCAGCTCGACCGTTTCAAGAGCCTGAAAACTTCGATCCACTATAGCAATATACTCAACCCTTACATCTTCGACATCTTTAAAGATAGTGTACATCTCATCGACAATCTTGACAACATCCAACTCCTGAGAAAGAATCATGGATGATGCTTTTCGCAGAGATTTTGACAGAAGCAGTGCCTTAACACGTTCCTCTTTAGAAAGATAGACATTACGAGAACTTAGGGCCAATCCGTCATCCTCTCTGACGGTATTAACAGCGACTATCTCTAAGGGCAAAAAGAGACGATCAACCATATGTTGAATCATCGAAAGCTGTTGAGCATCTTTTTTACCAAAATAGGCATGAGTTGGCTGCACCAGATTAAAAAGTTTTAAAACGATTTGTAAAACCCCGTCAAAATGGCCGGGACGGGAAGTTCCTTCAAGCGTAAAAGCCCGTACTTTAGGAGCAACTATCGAGAGCTCATCCTTGTCATACATTATCTCTTTATTGGGCAAAAAAAGGCAATCGACCTTGGCACGTTCACAAATAGCCAGATCAGACTCCTCACGCTTAGGGTACTGTTCAAAATCCTCACCCTCTAAAAATTGTGTCGGGTTGACAAAGATCGAAACGACTAAAAGTTCATCATCCTGTTTGGCATGCTGCATCAACGTCAAATGTCCACGGTGTAACGCACCCATGGTTGGTACAAATCCGATCGTTTGGGTTTGGCTTTTTCGCCAGGCTTGAAGCTCTTGAATGCTTCTACAAATCTTCATTTTAGTCTCTTTATAGTAATATTTTGGAATTATATCATTTAATTGTACGGTACGGTGGCAAAGCCACTTTACCTACGCTGACGCTATGTCCCACTCGGCGTGGTGCCCGCGGGCAGAAACCGCCCTTAGACGGTCGGACATCAATGCTAACGATTGATTACTCTGGCTACTTCATGTGATGATGTAGCTTATCTTATTTGGGGTGCTTTTATGGATCATTATGAGTATACGGAACTGTTGAAAACTTTACAACTGAAATTGGACAATATCAGAGGTGTTGTGAATCCCAATGCTATTACTGCACGCTTGGAGGAGATCGCTACACTTGAAAATGACCCTAACTTTTGGAATGATGCCAAGCAGGCAGGTGTTATCTCTAAAGAAAAAACGCAATTGGAGCGTAAACTTGAACGTTTTAATGAGACGGCTTCGGCTTTAGAAGATGCGGCTGAGCTTTATGAGATGGGTAAAGAGGAGAATGACGAAGAGACGATCCAGACCCTTTTTGATGATGCTACCTCTTTAGAGGAGATGATCTTGCAAATGGAGATCACCGTGATGCTTAGCGGTGAGCATGATGCTAATAATGCCATTATCTCTGTACACCCGGGAGCTGGGGGTACAGAGAGTCAAGATTGGGCTCAGATGCTGTTTCGTATGTATATGCGTTGGGCAGAGAGACATGACTTTAAAGCGGAGATTTTAGACTGGCAGGATGGGGAAGAAGCCGGAATTAAAGATGCTTCGATGATTATCAAAGGGGATAATGTCTATGGGTATCTTAAACATGAAAACGGTATTCACCGTCTTGTAAGGATCTCTCCTTTTGATTCTAATGCCAAACGTCACACCTCTTTTGCTTCGATTATGGTCTCCCCTGAGGTCGATGATGATATCGATATTGTAGTCGAAGATAAAGATATCCGTGTGGATACCTACCGGGCGAGCGGTGCAGGTGGACAGCATGTCAATAAAACAGAATCCGCCATTCGCATCACCCATATCGAAACCGGTATCGTCGTACAGTGTCAAAATGATAGATCTCAGCATAAAAACAAAGCTACAGCTATGAAGATGCTAAAATCGCGTCTGTATGAACATGAACTTGCTTTACAGCAAGCCGAAAAAGATGGTGTCGAAAAATCCGAGATTGGATGGGGACACCAAATCCGTTCATATGTCATGGCTCCTTATCAACAGGTCAAAGATACACGTTCTAATGCAGCCTACTCTCAGGTCAATCATATCCTTGATGGTGACATTGATAAGATGATTGAGGATGTTCTTGTCGCATTGAGTCATTCCTGATACAATTTTAGATACACTATCTCCATATGTTTGAGATCCTATGATCTCTTTTATAATCAAGGAGTTCTTATGCAAGGAAAAAAATTTGTTCTCATTTTAGTGGCCTTTATGGTGATTGCCACCGTCGTTATCACACTACTGATGACACAAAGTGAGCGTTTTGATGACCAAGGGCAGAAAAAAGCACAAACCATCAACCCTGCCAATATCGTAAAGATCACGGTTGCTGTTGAAGGCATGACCTGTACAGCCTGCGAACCGACCATTCATATGATGGTTAACAAAGTTCCCGGTATTGTCTCGGTTAAAGCCTCTTATGGGGCCAGCAATACAGTTGTCGAGTATGATCAAACCCAAACCAACACAGCTGAGATCATCAAAGCTATTGCGGATACAGGTTACAAACCTATAAGTTACGAAGATGCTACAGGCAAACACCTTGTAGCACAAACCCATGAAACACCTCAAAAGCAGGACAAAGCAATGAAATGCGGTGCAGGGAAATGCGGTGCTGCTATGAAGTGCGGAGGCAACTAAGCTTTAGGACTTTTTTCTTGGTACTTGATGTAAAGGGAGTAGCCAACCATGCCAAACCCCATAATCATGAGAAAAAGCAAAAAGGTTTCGGCCTGCTTGCTGTTTTTCATATTTTTAGAAAAAACAGACATATCTTTACTTTTTTGACTCTTTCTGACAATAATATTGGAGTGTCCGACAGAACGGTCCATCCGTTTTTCTTGGGCTGTTTTACCGCTCTCATTTGCCACCATAGCTTGGGTCGTACTCCAATAATAAAGCACAACAGTCAGAAGCAGGATTACTATACCTCCAAAAAAATTGAGTTTTTTACGATGTGTTTTAAGCCAAGTAAGCATCTGTTACCTTTTGGGATAGGGAAAATGGGTTTTTTTGATTTATCAATCTAAAAAGGCATTGTAACACAAAACTTGATACACTTATAATTATGAGTATTTTCAATAAGAAATCATCATCGGATATGTCAGGCCAGATAGATAAGCTTTATAAGGAGCTTGCCCTGCAAATTGAGGTTAATCAAGAGCTTAAAAATGAAAATGAGAAGCTTAAAAACAACCTGCTTTCTTCTCAAAAAGAGATGGCCCGCTTTGAAAAAAATCTGCGTAGCAATCCGCTATCCCAACTGGAAATCTTACATAAAGAGATGAACTATATTTTGAAAAATACCTCAGCTATCATCGAAGGTCAAAATGATCGTGTCAGAACAGAGATGATCTGTCGATCCAAAGATATCTGTAAAGATGGGTTTGAGCTGCTCAATCAACTCAAAAGACTCACGGGCCTCGACCCGGAGCTGTAGTATCTTGCTATTTAAGTGTTAAGACAACATCTGAGACATTAACACTTTTGTCTTCAGAAACAAAAAGCTGTGTCGCCTCAACCACTTTACTGCTCATATCGGCTTTTTTAACCGTTAAGGATTTGGCAAAGGTGGTTGCAACTTTAAACTGATCATTGGTCTGCATCTTCACATCAAACGATTTAATAATCGTCATCTGCGTTTTAGACTTCTCATACACCAATCCTACAGCTCTATCCCCTTGTGTTAACGAAGGGATCAAGGTAATCAGTGTCGTCATGCCGGCTTTTGGCTTCGATTTCAGTTCAAATACCAACTGCTCACCCAGACTGTTTTTCAAAGCATCTGAGAGGGCTTGGTTTTTGGCCAAATCTGCTTTGAGACTCTTTTTGTAAGGTTTAGCCGCCGGCTTTTTCTCAGAACTCTTTGCCGCCGTTGTTTTTTTGGCTGTTGTTTTTTTGGCTGGCTCTTTTTTTGTTTTTGTCTCTACTGTCGAGACGGTCGGTTCATCGATTTTATACTCGACTACCTCTTCAACGATCTCATCTTTGGCTAAAACATTAACTTCGTTCCATGTCTTGATACGATATACAATAATAAAGACCGCTATAGCTAACACAATAATTGTTGACAGTTCCATCATCTTGTCCTGTAAGTGAGTTTTGAAAATTGTACCTAAAAAAGAGCCTACAAATCTAGGTTTGAGCTATCTTCTTTATTGGGAAGAAAAGTTTTATCGCCTAAAGCAGATCAAGCCACTTTTATGATACCATGTGCATAAACTGCGTTATTATCAGAGTCTAAACTTATTTTGGGATCTGTAAAGAGCATTGTGGAGTTATTTTGTTATCATTTTTGATCGTGTTAATCTTTGTCTATCTCTTTATCAGTGCTGCTGCCATCCTTGGTATCTCTTTGATTGGCATCTCTATTGACCCTACGGTTCAAGCAAGTTTTTTAGATATGGCAGGGATGAATACCATTTTGGCATCTATAACACTCATCCTATTTCCTCTTATAGATAATCTAAGCTTTATCAAAATTGTCAAAGTTTTCATGTGGATTGTTTTGATAGGCATCGTTAAGGCACTTCTGATTGATATCTACGCATTCAGTTTCAAACTATATGCTCTGCAAACGCTTATTGATGCTCTCTTATTATCTATCGCACCTTTAACAGCCCAAAAAATGCTTAAACCACTTAGCAAGGCCTTTATGCATTAACTGTCAAAATAAACTCTATCTCATCACTTAGTCTTCATCAACCTTTAAAGTGAGCTCATAAATCCACTGATGTAGATCATACATATCTTCATA
>JBFHUP010000144.1:0-5140 GCA_041589975.1 Sulfurimonadaceae bacterium
CCCGGAGCGATCCAATCTTTGATCTTACCCGGAGATGGTAAAAACTTCACCGGATCTTCCGCTGTAATACGACACTCGATGGCATGACCTTTAAGATTGATCTCACTTTGATCCATCAATGTTTCACCTTCAGCGATACGAATCATCCACTCAATAAGGTCAAGCCCTGAAACCATCTCTGAAACCGTATGTTCTACCTGAAGACGGGTATTCATCTCCATAAAATAGAAGTTGTTATCAGCATCAAGCAAAAACTCAAACGTACCTGCACCTTCATAATTGATATACTTTGTCGCACGAACGGCTGCTTCATGTAAAGCTTGGCGTGTTTCAGGCTTAAGTGCCATCGCAGGAGACTCTTCGATCAATTTTTGGTGACGACGCTGCATCGAACAGTCACGTTCACCGATATGTACTGCATTACCATGAGAATCGGCCAAGATCTGTACCTCGATGTGGCGTGGGTTTTTGATGAATTTTTCCATATAAACCGTACCGTCACCAAAAGCTGTCATCGCTTCAGATTCACAGGCTAAAAAGGCATTTTCTAAGTAGCTTTCCTCTTCAACCACACGCATACCACGTCCACCGCCACCGGATGCCGCTTTTAAAATCACCGGATATCCGACAACCTTGGCACGCTTTTTAGCATCTTCGATATCATCAATGGCACCGTCAGAACCCGGTACAACAGGAACATTAGCAGCGATCATCACATCTTTGGCTTTCGATTTATCTGCCATCATTACCATGACATCTGACGTCGGTCCGATGAACTTGATCTTGTGATGACCACAAATCTCAACAAAATGTTCATTTTCTGATAAAAATCCATACCCCGGAAAAATCGCATCACATCCGGAGATCTCAGCTGCACCGATAATAGCCGGGATATTTAAATAAGAATCTGCACTCTTTGGAGCCCCGATACAAATAGCTGCATCGGCAACCTGTACATAAGAGGCATCTTTATCGGCTGTAGAGTAAACAGCAACAGCCTCCTTACCCATCTCTTGAATCGTACGAATGGCACGCAGAGCGATCTCACCGCGATTGGCGATAAGAATACGTTTGATTTCAGCCATCGTTAGATTTTCTCAACTAAGAAAAGTGGCATATCATACTCTACTGCCTGCCCATCTTCTACTAACACTTTAATAATTTTACAATTGAACTCCGCTTCAATCTCATTCATGATTTTCATCGCTTCTAAAATAGCTAAAGGCTGACCTTTAGAAACGGTATCACCTACTTTAACAAATGCAGGGGAGTCTGGAGATGGTGCGGCATAAAATGTTCCTACCATTGGAGAAAGGATCTTGTCGCCTTCTAGCTCTGTAGAAGCACTTATGGTTGCTGCTGAAACGGGGGCTGTTTCTGCAACAGGAGCTGCTGCTTGCACCACTGTCGGTGCAGCTGCTACTACAGTTCCCGATGTTGCTTTTTCTAAACTTAGTTCAAAATCTTTATCTTTTACATCGAACTTTGCCAGTCCACTTTCATCGAACTCTTTCATCAAAGCTTTAATTTGTTTAAAATCCATCATATACTCTCCAGGTTTAACTCTTGTAATAAACTACAAGAAAATTTAGTGTGATATAATACCATAAAGATATTACGCCTCATGCTTAAAATCGTCAATTTTTAGCATTTTTTGAACAAAAATCGTCAAAAAATAGGCAAAAATCGATAAAAATCGATACAAAAAGAGTTTTTTTGATTTTGTAAGCTTTTTACAAAACATCTATCAAATTATGGTGATTTATGGAAAAATATAGCAAACCAATGATGGGTACAGCCAAAGTGTGGGCCCAAATGAGCTATTGCGAACGGCGTAAAGTCGGAGCGGTTTTGGAAAAGGGAGGACGTGCCCTTAATACCGGCTATAACGGAACGATTAGCGGACAGGCCAACAAGTGTGAAGAGGATTGCCACCACTGTCAGGCAAGTGGAGAAGTTCAAGGCGAGACCTGTCCTACCTGTCAAGGGACAAAAACAATCACCACCAAAACCGTCGTTCATGCCGAAAAAAACCTCATTGCTTTTTGTGCCAAAAGAGGTATCCCCACTGACGGCTGTACCGTTTATGTCACACTCAGCCCTTGTGTCGAATGTGCATCCTTAATGAAACAAGCCGGTATCGTGAGAGTGATCTATGATGAGCAGTATCGTGATACAAGCGGTATCGAGTTTCTTAAAGAGATCGGTGTAGAGGTGATTCAGTATAAGGATATCTGCTCTTAACTTTCTGAACCAAAGACCGCTTTGGATTCAATCACATAAGTGTAAGCATCCGCTAGAAGTTCTGAAAACTTCAAGGCGGGAACTTTAATCTTTTTAGATATAATCTCCAAGTTTTTAATATTACCGCTTTCAATCACTTTGGCGATACGCAAAAGTTTGGCCAGATCTCCTTTGCCGTTGACCAAAGCCTCGTGTACTTCCTGAGAGAAGCGTCCTCGCTCTAAAATCGTTTCCAAATAGACTTTAAACACGGTATCAGCAAGTGACAAAAAACCTACGATAAATGCTTGGTCTTTAAGCTGAGAGACATTAAGCAGATCACATAAAAGTTCCATTAAGTGGGCTCTTGCGATCGAACTGTCTACAAGAGCCGGCGGTATTTGAGACTCTGAAGAGGCATACAAAGACATCGTAACCCATGATGTCAACTTTCTACGACCTAACAATGTTGTCGCATCTTTGATACTCTCTACGGTACGTGTTGTATGGCTGTTGGCTGAGTTTATGAATTGTAATAGTTGCAGGGATACCGAAGGAGAGAGCTTAATAGCCGTAATGATATCTTCCATCTCTGCTTCTGTTTTAAGCATTCTTAAAAGATCCAAAAGTTTTAAGCGGGACGCTGAAATCTCTCGCCCTTTAATGATTTTTGCCTCTTTAAAGAACGAACCCATAAAGTAGGTAAATCCTTCTGCCTGATAAATATCATAACTGGCTTGGGTCAATACATTTTTAATGGTAGATTTGACACCTTGGGTATTGAGAACGGATACAACCTTGGCATAAGATTTACCGTCACGTCCATCAAAGACCACACTGGAAAACTTAGCTAAATACTGCACCCCTTTTGTCTGCATCAAACTGTTAGCCACACCGCTTTCAAGAACAAATTCATAGCCCAAATCAATGAGCTGCTCGATTTTTACAAGCAGGTCTTCATCAACATTGCGTAATTTCATAAAGTAAAAAATGAATACATCTTGAGAAAGCAGCGTGAGGTCTGCATGCATCAAAGCTTGCTGATCCACTTTGATCCAAGCTTTTTTACCCTCCAAAGTGTTGTTTAAATTAAAGGTATGCACCAATTGTGATATGGCGGCTGTGTAGTTTACCTGAGCCAGTTTTTGCTTAATCGTATCACCGCTAAATGTCACATGATAATACTCAATCTCTTCGGATTGATTCATAATAGGTTTACGACCTAACAGCAGAAACTTCAAACACCATCCCCTACAACAGAACTTTGCTCTATATCGTCCTATTTATGCAAATAATGAAAGTATAGCTGTTTGCTTATAATTATTGGCTTAGAAAGCTTATTAACACCTGCCTTGTTCCATAAGAGCTCTTAAATAAACAACTATTCCCCACTGATACGCTCTAAAGTCTTAGCTGCAACAAAGAGATCATAATAGCTGTTGTTAAAACTGTTTGTCGCTGCGGTCAGATCTGACTGGGCTTTTAAAAGCACCAAGGTATCCACATCCCCATAGGCAAAACGATCTTGGGTGATGCGATAATTTTCTTGGGCACTCTCTTTGGATCGTTTGGCTACCTCCATACTGCTTTTGGCTACCTTGTAAGCTTCATAGGCTTCTCTGAGTTGATAGGCAAGGTCCAGTTCCATCGCTTTGATCGTGGCATTTTGACTATGTATGCGGGCCAAGGCACCTTCCCGTACGGCACTGTTGGCTCCACCTGCATACAGTGCCCATGAGACCGTAACGCTGAGTTTGGTCTGATCTTCAACCTGTACCAAAGAGGCACCGGCAAAACGTTCCTGATCATTAAGCGTATAATCTGCTGCCAAATCAACTCTCGGATAATAACTTGATCCTGTACCATCATAATAGGATGTTAAGGCTTCTTGCTGTTTGTGTAAGGCTTTCAGCTCACTGCGAGTGTCATAGGTACGCTTTAGCAAATCATCAAAGGCTTTAGGCTCTTTGATCTGCACATGAAAGGCCTCTATCGCTTCACTGTGATCCAGTTTACCGCCAAGCGATCGGCTAAGATTATAATGGGCTACTCTTTGCTCGCTTTGTGCCGCCACAAAAGCCTGTTGGGCAGCCAATCTCTGGACATCTATCATCAATAGCTCATTTTTGGCTACCATACCCTGTTCATAACGGATCTTTGTGTCATTATAGGAGCGTTCCAAAGAGTCCAAAGCCTCTTTTTGAGTCTGAACTGCTTTTTTGGCTTTGAGCAAGTGGGTATAAGCTTTGATCACTTCAAGCTTAAGATCAGACTTTTGAGCCTGAAGCAAGAATTTTTGAGCCTCATACTCCAAACTTTTCCCCTCGGCATTGGCCTTATCTGCAAAACCGTTAAAGAGGTTATATTTCGCTGCTAAGTTGTAGCGTGACAGGGTATCAAAACTAAAGGCCGATGTCTTATCCAACTGCTGTTGATAATAACTGACATCCAGTGTCGGAAAGTACGAGGCATAAGCCTGAGAGCGATTGCTTTTTGCCACATCAACATCAGCTTGAACTTTTAAGATACTTGGAGCATGAAGCAAGGCTCTTTGCACCGCTTCATCCAAGCTTAATGACCATACAGAGCTTAAGATCAAACCCATCATCATCAACTGTTTCATACTTCTACTTCCTCTTTTTTACGCAGTTTTTCAACTCCCACGGCAAAATACATCAAAGCGGGTGTCACAAAGATGGTAAAAAACATCGAAAAAGCCAAACCGCCTGTGATCACCGAACCCAATCCTCTGTAAAATTCTGAACCGGGACCAGGCACCAAAACCAAAGGTAACATCCCAAAAATGGAAGTCATCGAACTCATAAAAATAGGTCTAAGACGACTGTAGGTTGCCTGAATAATTCCCTCTTTGGCTTCCATTCCACTGTAACGAATATTATTGAGTGACTGATGCACG
>JBFHUP010000145.1:0-5129 GCA_041589975.1 Sulfurimonadaceae bacterium
ATGGATTTAAACTCGCCTTTGGCAATCTTATCATCATCATTGCTCCCCAAGACAAACGACCGATCTATTTAGCCTTGCAATCCAATCTCACCTCTTTAGGTCTTTTCTTTGCCCTGCCCGGTTCTTTGATCCTGATGCTATTTGGTTATCAAGTGCTTTACCTTGTAACCCTTTTGATACTGCTCTTTGGGCTTTATATGGCTCAAAAGAAGCTTATTAACCAATAAAAACCCTATACTTTTTAATACCGCTGTAATCATTTCGTATCCTTTTAGTAACCGCTTTGAAACCATTCTTATTTACACTTCGACATCCATGAATCACTCTCAAGGGGAATTCATGACTTTATATCAAGGATTTATTATGATCAATGTGGAACTTATGTTACGTCAAAACTATCAAAGACTTTATACAAAATATCCCCATATCATTTCAACACTCATAACAAAATTTTTTAAAAAAATATTACATGAAGATGAGATTAATACTTTTTTGGCCCAAACCTCTGTTCGGGGCATCGGTTTTGTAGAAAAACTTTTAGAACATAAAAATGTCTCTTATCAGGTCAAAAGCAGTGAAATTGAAAACATCCCAGCATTAGGCAATGTCGTTATTATTGCCAATCATCCTTTAGGCGGTATGGACTCTATGGTACTTTTAAAGATGATAAGCGATGCTAGACACGATAAAAAGGTCAAAATCATAGCCAATGAGATGCTTATGGAGTTTGACCCGATTAGAGAGCTGCTGATTCCTGTCAATAATATCGATGGCAAAGTATCCAAGCAGAGCCGTCAAAACATCATGGATGCACTGAAAAACGATCAAGCCGTTATCTTTTTCCCCTCAGGTGAAGTTAGCCGAACGAAAATAAAAAAAGAGAAATGGAAACCAGGTTTTATCAAGATGGCCCGTGCGACTAATGCCCCTATTCTTCCCATCTATTTAGATAGTAAAAACTCTTGGAAGTTCTATGTTCTTTCTGGAATTTATAAACCTTTAGGGGCTTTAATGCTTTCCCACGAGATGCTCAAACCCAAAAACAAACTCATTAAAGCGACGATTGGCGAACTGATCCCTATCGAAGCCTTTAAGACACAAAACATGTCCCTAAAAGAGTATACCAAGCTTTTCAAAAAGCATCTGCATAAAATCAGCCGTGGCAAAACTGGGGTCTTCGCGACACAAAAGTGTATCGCCCACCCACAACAAAGACAGATCCTTAAAAGTGAACTGCAGCAAGCCAAACTACTTGGCTTCACCAATGACAATAAGAAGATCTTTTTAGTTGACTATGATGCATCACCAAGTGTTATGAGCGAGATCGGAAGGCTTCGTGAATTTAGCTTTAGAAAAGTAGGTGAAGGCAGTGGTAAAAAAAGAGATCTCGATATCTATGACAGCTACTATAAACATCTGGTCCTTTGGGACGAAGAGGCTTTGGAAATTGTCGGAGCTTATCGTATCGGAGAAACTCAATCCATTATAAAAAGCTACGGTACACATGGTCTTTATATGAATACTTTATGCAGAATCGAAGAACCATTTATGAATATCGCTTCCTCTGCCATTGAAATGGGCCGCAGTTTTGTGCAGCCGAAATATTGGGGAAGCCGAGCTCTTGATTACCTATGGCAGGGTATCGGTGCCTATCTAAAAGAGTATCCGCATATCAACTATCTCTACGGACCTGTATCTATCAGCGGTACGATGCCGCAAGCAGCCAAAGATGCTTTGGTCTACTTTTTCAAAAACAACTTTATACCGGAAAAGAAATACTTTAATGCCTTTGAGAGCTATACCTTTTGTACAGGACAAGAGGATGAATTTAAAGAGATATTTTATGCCGGAAACTACAAAGATAACTTTGCCATTCTTAAGGAGTATCTCAAGAATTTTGATGCGGCTATCCCGACTCTGTTTAAGCAGTACAGCGATCTATGCGAAGAGGGTGGTGTAAGCTTTTCTGACTTTGCCATTGATGAGGACTTCGGGGGCTGTATCGACGGCTACCTCATGGTACAAATCGATAAGATGAAAGAGAAAAAAAGATCACGTTATATCGATATAAAAAGTCAAAAAATCGCCTGATACATTACCAAGCATTTACCAAACTCTGCTATACTTTTTCATCTCAAAAGGGTTTCCAAGCTTCATGCTTGCCTTTAAACGAGATGTGACCACATGGTACTTTAGCTTTTCATTTTTCCCTCCTTTTTTTATGAACAAGACAACCACCTTTGCTAAAGTACCGTGATTCAAGCGATCGAATGTTTCACGTGAAACCTCACCTCTATACCTTCTCTTTTTTCTAAACGATAAAATTTATTTTCGGGTAATACTCTTTTTGTTATCATCAATAAAGACAGGGGTTGATGATGAAGTTTGCACCGCAATATAAGCCTGATATCATATCTGACATAGCCAGTTATATCTATCCGGATATGGCCAATGAAGCCGCTGTAACAGAACTCTCCGGCCGCATCCAGCAGCACATCACAATATTAAAAAATCTAGATGTTAAGGGTATCTTCATCTCTTTTAAATATGTACGAAAGCTTGACAAAAGAGCTCTTCAAAACTTCATCAAAGAGTTATCTGATTTTTCTATCAACAACGCCATACCAATAGGATTTGGAGAGTATTCTCATAGCTTTTTCCCCAATCTACTCGCCATGACACAGGCAAGTTCGATAGGTCTGTATAAACGTCTCAACGTCATGGCCCTATCACTTGGTACCCGCACTCCGTTTTCCACAGTATTGATCTACCTCGAAGACCTTAATGAAACGAATATGATTGCGTCCCATCTTATAAGCAATCAATACACGGTCATTATATGCTCCAATCTAGAAGAGCTTAAAAGTCGTTTGGCAGGAGATAGAAAAGCCTATGACTATGTCGTGATCGACAGTCACTTTGGTACCATTCAAGACCAGGTGCTCATTCGCTTTAAAAAGCATATCTTTCATTACACTTTTTATGGGATATTGGATGAGAGTCTGGACAAAAATATTGACTCTGTCAACTTTCAAGAGCACCTTGATTTTGGATACAAAGTTTTTATTTTCGATCTAACTTATATCATGCATATTGATGCAACAGCCGCAACCTATCTGACAAGTTTTTTGGATCGTGCCCAACAATATAAGGCATCCATCTGTCTGCTAGGCCTACAGGAAAATCGCTGCAATAGTAATGCCTATGCCCTTCTTAAACAGAATGGATTTTGGCACTTCAATAATAACACTGAAGAGATCTACAAAGATACAAGAGTTATGGAAAAAATACATGAACAGCGTTTCCAAAACAACCCCTTGGGTATATCAAAAAAAATCATAGAATTTATCCCGCATTTTTTAAAGGCAACTCGTACGGTACTCTCATTAATAGGGGTACATGAATTGAAAGTCAACTCTCAGCAATGCCACCAAGAGAAGCAGCCCAATATCGATCCCTATATTGCCACGCATATCAATTTTGAAGGTGACTATTTCGGTGAGATCAATTTCATATTTACCAGGGCTAGTGCCCATGTGATTTTAGAGAACCACTATGACGGCAGAAACCTGTCCAAAGAGGAGCATATTGATGCACTCAAGGAGTTCAGTTCTACTATAATGGAGAAAATCAAAGAGATATTAGAAAGAAAATCTATGGCCATTGAAGCTGCTTTTCCTGTTGCTACAGATGCTGATCATGTAGATCTTTCTTGCACAGAGCACAAGTTTATCCTTGAGACATTTTTGTGCGAAAATGAACCCTTCTATGTTACCATTACCGACTTTATACCTGACGATCATATAGAGCTAAAAACTCCATAATGTTTCACGTGAAACTATAATTGTAAGATACGCTCACACTCTTTTTTGAAATCAACATCTGTTTTCAAGCTATATACTTTATCTTCAAAACTAAACTTCAAAGTCTCAGCATGCAGTAATAGTCTGGGTGCACCTGAGTAATTGATACGCTCTTCATGAGTGATTTTTTTATCTAAAAAATCTGAAGCGATATGAAGTGGTACATTATAAAGTGGGTCACCGATGATCGGATGTTTCACGTGAAACAGATGCAGACGTATCTGATGCTGACGTCCTGTATAAGGTATGGCTCGTACGAGTGTTACATCGGCATGAGGATAGTACTGTAACGGCTCGATAGCCGTTTGAGAAGGCTTGCCCGTTTCATGAATCTCCATCATGATTTTAACGACCGCTTCTTGATCATGATGACGTCGTATCGGAGCATCAATGATAAAAGGCTCTGTCACTTCTCCCTTAACGAGTGCCAAATAGGACTTGGAGACTTCACGATCTTCAAACATCATCTTCAGTGTCCGTTCGGATTCTTTATCCTTTGCAGACAATACCAATCCACTGGTCTCTTGATCAATACGATGTACGATATTGGCATCCATACCGTAATGATATTTGACTTCATCAATAAGAGAGTAGGGGGTGTAACGTGATGCCGGATGTACAAGCAAACCGCTTGGCTTATCAAACAGTGCAAAGGCTTCATTTTCATAGATTGCTTGAAGGCCTTGAGACTGAGGGATAAACTCCGCTAATGCAATCTCGCCTACCAACTCTGTTTGAGATTGGGTCATAGGCTCACCCTTGACAAAGAGTCTTCCTTTAGCAATAAAACGCTGGGCTTCCTTCTGAGAATAACCAAGTTTCTTGATCAAAAAAAGAAAAGCTCTGGTCGGTTCATCAATCGTATAATCTACAAGTTTAAATGGCATATGCAATCATAACGCATTTGGCTAAAAGCAAACCCATTAATTTACCAACTCTTAAACCTTATTAGAGTACCATTGCGAATAATAAAATGCATCATAAAGGGTAGAGAATGGTAGAAAGATATGCACGTCCGGAGATGTCAGAGAAATGGACACAATACGCACGTTATGCAGCGTGGCTTGAGGTAGAAAAGGCAGCGGTTAAAGCGTGGGCCAAACTGGGTAAGATTCCTCAAGAAGATGCAGATAAGATTGTTAAAAATGCAAAGTTTTCCGTTGAAAGAATTGAAGAGATTGAAGCGGTAACCAAACATGACCTTATTGCGTTTAATACATCTGTTGCAGAGAGCCTGGGTGAAGAGTCACGATGGTTTCACTATGG
>JBFHUP010000146.1:0-5109 GCA_041589975.1 Sulfurimonadaceae bacterium
ACCAGATCACACACTATATGGCATCCCTTGAAAGTTTTATACAAAGTAGCTTGCTAAAGCTTCAAGGTATTATTAAAAATCGTCTGATTGATGAACTGAAATATACGCTGCAACAAGAGAAACATTCTCCTGATTCGCACCAGCTTAAAAACATTGTCATCACAGCCTTAAAAGATGGCATCATAGATATTTTAAGAGACTACCGCTATAAAAGCAGCCAAAAGATGGAAGCCCTATTGCAACTCATCATGAACAAGTACCAAAAAGAGCGTTTGACGATAGACAGTATTGCACCCATTGACGGCTCAACGCTCTTTAATGAAAACTTCAACGCCCACTTTTTAACCAGCAGTCATGAAGAACTTTTCAAAGAGCTCAATACCCATATCAGTAAAGCTAAGCTTTCTAAACTTGATCTTATCACGCCACAAATCGAGCAGCTTTTGCATAAGCATATCCAGACACTGCACAGCAAAATCACTCAAAAGGCCCAAACCCTTACCCAAGCACTGCTAGAAGAGTTCTTTGAAATGCTCACAAAGCCGCTTCAAAAGATACAGCAGGAACTTGACGCTCAAGAACAACTGATACTTCAGCAGATCCAACATCTCCACGCAAACACAAAGGATGAGAATCAATCAGTGTTACTGCATCAGCAGCTCAAACAGTTTGAAGCACTGCTTCAAAGGTTTGCCTCATGAGCTTTAGTTATTTAGAAAAGTTCGTCACAGCCCTTCAAGAGCAGAACCAAAAAAAAGAAGAGCTGTTTGAGCAAACCATTACAGGCACCATCAGAAGGGTTCAAAAAGAGCTTTTGGATGAGAGTTTTCTCCCCTCAATGTCGCTAAAAAAACTTTTCGACAAACTACTTAGGCGTTCACGCTATCCTATGGAGATAGCTATTTCCGGTCAATTCTCATCAGGTAAATCCACCTTTTTAAATGCTTTACTGCAAAAAGATATCTTACCTACGGGCATCACCCCCGTAACCTCTAAAGTAAACTTCATCAACTACGGAACAAAGTTCCGACTTAAAGCAACCTACTATTCAGGACATGAAGCCTTTCATCCTATCGAAGATATAGCCATCTTTACAGATCAGCGGCAAGATGTGCAAAATGTTAAATACCTCACACTCTATGCTCCCATGGAGATACTCAAAGATCTCTCCTTTGTTGACACGCCGGGGCTTAACTCCCTCTCCCAATCCGATACAACTACAACCGAAAAAGTTTTACGAGATGTTGACGGGATTATCTGGCTGACACTGATGGACAATGCTGGTAAAGAGAGTGAAGCCGAAGTTTTACAAAAATACATGTCCCACTTTTCGCAAAAATCACTGTGTGTTTTAAACCAAAAAGACAAATTCACCCAAAAAGAGATTGACACAACTACAGCCTATGTCAAAGAGACTTTTTCAGACTATTTCTCTAAGGTTATACCTATTTCAGCCAAACAGGCTTTGGAATCTCGACAATATCAAAAAAAGATCCTCATAGATGATGAGATACGACAACTTTCTCAACGTTTTAAAAAAAGTCTTCCTGAACATTTCGATGCCAAGAACCTTGATTTTTTCAAAAAGGATTTTCAACACTATCAAGAGCTTATCAAACAGATACAAGATAAAGACAGCAGTGATGATATTAAAAAACAAGAGGCCTCAAATATCTTGGAGGTGATTGATTTTATCGAAGATGTAATCCGACCTCAAGCCATAACAGCTAAGGCCTTTTCTATCAAAGAGGATCTAAGATCGATCTGCGACATCCTCATCAAAGAGTACCAGACCATACTCTCAGTTTTTGAAACACTTGATGAGATTCATCAAAACGGTATTGTAACGATGAAACTTCAACTCAAAGATCTGCTATCCCAACAAAACCACGAGCTTTTTGTCATTCAGGAAAATCTTCAAGCCATCATCAACACCATGGCTCATGAGATCTTTATCAACATTAAACCTTTTTCCAAACAACGTTTTGAACCATCTAAATCACTCTTTACCAAAAGCACCAAATATAGTGCAATCAACTACGAAGCCCTCAAAATAGATCAAGAAGCCATTCTCAAAAATCTTTTTTTTGATGATCAGACCATCGATAAAAAAATCAACCGCAGCATGAAACTGCTACAAGAGCTTGAAGATGATACGGCTACAACCTTGCGTACGATTTTTTTTACACTCAAGGTATCTGTAGAAAAATGGCGTTCCACTTACGAATATTTGGATAAGCAGCGTGAAATATCAAGTGATCTTGAGTTTGCCAACACCCGTAACTTTGTAGCCCGTGTCTACGAAAATTTTTTAAGCTACTACCATGCCAACAATGAAGAGACCGTTGCTGTGATGAAAAAAAACTTCGCTCACCTCAAAGGCTCCATTGCTTTTAACTATCGTCAAGTCACTCAAGCAACCATCGCTTTTTTTGAGACCAAGATCAACCAATCCCTAAACTCTTACGAAAAGGACCCGACACAATTTAATATCTATCGACCTAACGAGGATGAGATCTTAGAGCGTCTGTATGAATCCTTTAGTATGGACAAAATCGTAAACTACTTAACATCCAGTCACAGTCACATGCATAATATTATCACCTATGCAGAAGAAGAACTCGATTTCATCTTAAAAGAACGCACCGAGTTTCTCAAAAAAGAGCAGCAAGCCATTCACGACAAGATCAAAAAGGTTCAAAAGATTCAATCAAACATCCTATAATCTTTAGAACTCAAAAATTTGCTTTTTAAAAGATTTTTGCACCATCCCTAATGAAAAAGCAAGCATAAAAACGATAGAATTGCGAAAATTAAACAAAGACTTCCTAGCAAGAAGTCTACGCTTAAAGGCTCTTAATGAGAACACATTTAGCAACGCAACTCTCTGATAAAAACGTAGGAGAAATGGTCCAACTGGCGGGTTGGGTCAACAATCACCGTGACCATGGTGGTGTTATCTTTATCGACTTACGTGATAAAAGCGGTCTGATCCAACTGGTATGTGATCCGGCTGACAATAAACTGGTACACGAAAAAGCCAATGCTATCCGTGATGAATTTGTACTTCTGATCAAAGGTACCGTACGTCTTCGTGGGGAAGGGTTAGAAAATCCTCGTATGGAGACAGGAAAGATCGAGATCGTTGTGGATGATCTGATCATCGAAAACACTTCTAAACCTATGCCTTTCACTCTGGGCGATGTCAATGTCAATGAAGAAGTACGCTTAAAACATCGTTATTTAGAACTACGTACAAAAACAGCTTATGACATCTTCAAACTACGTTCAAAAGTAGCCGTTGCTGCTCGTAACGTACTTGACAATCTAGACTTCCTTGAAGTCGAGACACCAATCCTGACTAAATCAACACCGGAAGGAGCAAGAGACTACCTCGTACCTTCACGTGTACATGATGGTGAGTTTTATGCCCTACCTCAATCACCACAACTATTCAAACAACTTTTAATGGTGGGTGGATTTGACAGATATTTCCAAATTGCTAAATGTTTCCGTGATGAAGACCTACGTGCTGACCGTCAGCCTGAGTTTACACAAATAGACGTTGAGATGAGCTTTTGTACCCAAGAAGATGTAATCAAAGTAGCAGAAGATCTTATCGAGGGTATGTTTACTGCTGCTGGCTTTGAAGGGCTTAAAGGTCCATTTAGACGTATGCCATACTCTGAAGCTATGGAAAAATATGGTTCAGACAAACCAGATATGCGTTATGGTCTTGAGATGGTTGATGTTATCGATATCTTTGAACGTTGTGACAATGAGATCTTCTCAAACATCGCAAAAGATAAGAAAAACAACCGTATCAAAGCCCTGAAAGTTCCGGGTGCTGACTTAGTATTTTCTAAACGTGAGATGAAATCATTTGAAGATTATGTACGCAAGTTTGGTGCATCAGGACTTGGATATTCCCAGATGAAAGAGGATGGTCTTAAAGGACCACTGGTTAAATTCTTCACTGAAGATGACATCCAAGCGATCATCGATACAACAGAGCTTGAAGTAGGTGACGTCGTATTCTTTGGTGCTGGTCCTAAAAAGCTTGTTTGGGACTACATGGGACGTTTTAGAATCTTCTTAGCAGAGCACGAAAAACTTAACCTTGTCAAACCAGATGTGTTTGAGTTCCTATGGGTAGTAGACTTCCCGATGTTCGAAGTAGAAGATGGCAAAGTAAAAGCCCTTCACCACCCATTTACCATGCCAGTTGACACAAATAAAGATGACGTAGAAGATATCGACTCAGTTGCCTATGACATCGTACTTAATGGTGTTGAGCTTGGTGGTGGATCGATCCGTATCCACAAACAAGAGATCCAAGAGAAGATCTTTAAACTGCTTAACATCAGTGATGAAGAAGCGAGAGAAAAATTTGGTTTCTTACTGGATGCCTTAGAGTTTGGTGCTCCTCCGCATGGTGGTTTTGCCTTAGGTTTTGAGCGTCTGATCATGCTGATGACACAAAGTGACAGCATCCGTGACGTTATTGCCTTTCCTAAAACACAAAAAGCCTCATGTCTCTTAACAGATGCTCCATCTGCTGTTGAGACAACGCAACTGAGAGATCTTAACATCCGCCTACGTGAGAAAAAAGAGAAATAGATGAAAAAACTCTTTCTCATCATCGGAGCTCCGGGTTCAGGTAAGACAACTGATGCTGAGATGATCGCAGCACAAAACAGTGACACGATCGCTCACTTCTCTACAGGTGATCTACTTCGTGCTGAAGTAGCATCTGGTTCAGAGTTAGGCAAGACGATCAACAGTTTTGTATCTAACGGTGAACTATGTCCTGTTGACGTTGTTATAGGTACTATAATTACGGCAATAAACAGTTCTGAAAAAAGCAATATCATCATCGATGGTCTTCCTCGTAGTGAAGAACAACTTAATGCATTACATAACTTTCTAGCTAAGGAAGAACTTATTACCTTGACATCAGTTATCGAAGTAGCTGTTTCAGAAGAAACAGCTCGTGAAAGAGTTCTGGGTCGTGCACGTGGTGATGATGATAAAGAAGAAGTCTTTAACAACCGCATGAAAGTCTATATGGAACCATTAAAGTTCATCCAAGACACTTATACTGAAATG
>JBFHUP010000147.1:0-5100 GCA_041589975.1 Sulfurimonadaceae bacterium
CAAGCTTTGATATTGTAGTTCGTGAGATCACAGATTACTGTTGTACCTATCTGTAAATGCAAACCCTACTTTCAAAGTACAATTATGAAAAGGTGTGGCGTCCCACATCGATGAAAGATTTAGAACGAATGATAACTCAAGAGATGCCGGATGCTCCTTTAAAAGAGACGCTGGAGTATATCATCCAAAGTTGCAATGAGGGTAAAGTTGTCAACTTTATGGAGGTATCTTTTAAAAAGGATCAAAAATGAGAACAGTATCAACTATCTTGCTTTGTATCTTTGGGTCACCGTATCTTTTTGCTTTAGGTGTGGACGGTGCTCCTGATTGGGTACTTAATCCCATCATGAAGCAGGAGTGTAGTGTGGGCATAGGAAGCCACACCAGTGATGATCCGGTATCGCAGGCACTGGTTGTTTCTACTTTGGAACATGCTATGAAGCGAGAATCACAAATGACGGTATCAGAAAAGCTTACGGTCAGTAGTAATATCCGTCAAGAGCTTTTGATAGCAAATTTGCGTTCCCAAACCTCGGGTTATACGCTACAGCCGATAAAAGAGTGGCGTAACGCTTCGGGTGATCTGTTTATTTTAAATTGTCAAACCGAAGATCAATCTCAACGCCCTTTTGAGATTACACTCAAATATGTATTGGAACTTTCCCATTATGAGAGTAAAGCAGTGTTAAAACGTTATTTTGATGTTATCGTCGGAAAACAGTACTATGTGCAAAGCGAAAAAAAAGATAGTATGCAAAACTCTATGATCTCTGCAACACATCCCCAATGGATTGACGGTTTACCGGGAGCAAATTTTGCCGTAGGTACGGCACATATTTATGACAGGGATATTGCGACAGCCTATTTGGAAGCTCTTGTTTCCGCCCGAATCGATTTGGCAAAACTTAAAAGCACTGCCTCTATGCATAAAGACAAACCAGGATTTACCGCTTTAAAGCAAGGAACCAAACCCATTGCTTCGTCGCTGCTCCAAAACAGTATGCTGCATGCTTTATGGATCGATCACAAAATGCAAACACTGTATGTTTTACTGCATCACAATAGTGAAGGTATTGGTACGCAAAAACAGAAAGAGAGTCACTTGTTAAGACAGCTTCAGTCCAAATAGTGGCTTTACTGTTTGAAAAGGTAGTTGTACAAAACAGTGTAGATTTTATCTTCACTGTAAGGCTTGATAACACAATCGTTCATGCCTGCATTAAAAAAGCGTTTTTTATCTTCACTAAAAGCATTGGCCGTAACAGCAATAATAGGTATGGAAGAGAGATTGTGTTCTTGTTCACGTGCCCGAATCTTTTTGGTTGCCTCTACACCACTTAAATTCGGCATATTTTCATCCATAAGAATTACGTCATATGCGTTTTCACTGCTCATGGCCACCCCTTCTTGACCGTCATTGGCGATATCGTAAGTGATGCCTATCTCATCCAAGATAATACTTAATAGCATTTGATTGGTTTTATTGTCTTCAACCATGAGAACATGCCCCTGTAGTTTTTGCATGCTTTTTTGGGTGTTCTCATTATCATCCTTTTGTAAAGAACAGGTTGCGGCAGGGATGGTAAAATAAAAGCGGCTTCCTTCGTTTAATGCACTACTGAGTTTGAGTTCTCCTTGCATCATTGCAACCAGTTTGGTACAAATGGATAATCCCAAACCGGTACCTCCAAATTTTCGTGTGGTTGAACTGCTTTCTTGATCAAAGGCATTAAATATTTTTGCTTGATTTTCTTTGGCAATACCAATGCCGGTGTCTGTGACACTGCAGCTTAACAACTCTTGATTCAAATCATACGCTATATCTAAGGTAATGCTCCCTTTTTCAGGCGTAAACTTTACCGCGTTGCTCAGAAGGTTGAAAATAATCTGTTTGAGACGTACTTCATCAACTGTGACACATTCAGGCAGGGTATCACTGATATTATGAATCAGTGTGATGCCTTTGCTTTTTACGAGATCCTTAAAGAGTGCGGCTGTATCATGAAAAAGTTGATGAATTTTGTAAGGGTGTATATCAAGAGTCATTTTTCCGCTCTCTATTTTGGAAAAGTCAAGTATGTCATTGATGATATTTAATAGGGTATGACCTGAGTTTTTAATGATGTTAAAATGCTCAAGGCGTAGCGGGTCTTGCTCTTTTTTGGCCAATTGTTCTACAAATCCTAAAATGGCGTTCATCGGTGTTCTGATCTCATGACTCATGCTGGCCAAAAAAGCTGACTTGGAGGCACTGGCTTGGTCGGCTTTGTGTTTAAGTTTTAGGTTCTCCTCCATTTTTTGTTGAAGCTCTTGCGTTCTTTTTTCTACTTTTTTTTCTAAAGAATGCATATACTCTTTGAGCTCCTGTTCGCTTTGGTACTGTTGCAGAGCTTTTTCGACAGTGAGTCTAAGATCCTCATTTCCCCAAGGTTTTTGGATGAAGCGGTAAAGATTCACTTGGTTGACAATCTCTTTGATGCCCTCCATAGTCGCCTGACCGGTTAATAAAATCTTTTTGGCATCAGGAATAGTTTTGTTAAGTTCAATAAGAACCTTGTCTCCATTCATCTGAGGCATAATATAGTCACAGATAACGACTTCAATATGGGCTTCATCTTTCAGCTCATCTACAAGTTCTAATGCATCTTCGCCTCCTTGGGCGAGTTCGATGTCATAACCCTCGAAGCTTCCTTCCAAAAGCGATTCTAAGGTTTCTAGAACCGTCTGCTCATCATCAATGCAGAGTATTACTTTGTTCATAGTGTGCCAATCCTTTTTTTACGCTTTGCATAAGTTCACTTAAATCCCAAGGTTTGCCAATATATTCAAAGAGATTGGCTGCCTTTTTCGCATGTTGTATCGCCTCTTGCGGTGCTTGTCCTGTTAGTAAGATAGTAATAGTTTGGGGATAGGATTGATGCACTTTAATAAGAAGGTCATCTCCTTTCATGCCGGGCATGAGCCAGTCGGAGATAATGACCAAAGGGATATACCCTTCGCCTTCCAGTTCCTGTAAAATCTCCAAGGCATCTTCTCCGCTTTCTGCAGCTTCAATATCATAATGATCGCCAAACTCCTTTTCAAGCTGTGTAATGACTGTTTCAAGAACCAAAGCTTCATCATCTACACATAATATAAGTCCTCGCCGTTTCTCTTTCATGTTTGCTCCTTATTTGTAGGAAGTTTGATCCAAAAAGTGGTTCCTGCATCACTACTGTCAAATCCGATCTCTCCCTCATGCTCCTCGATGATTTTTTTGACTATATCAAGACCCAGGCCGGTTCCTTCACCCTGCGGTTTGGTCGTAAAAAAGGGGTTGAAAATTTTGGACTGAATCTCTTTGGGTATACCGCTACCCGAGTCACTGACACTAAAGAGGATATGATCAGTCTGTGCATGCAAAATGATCTTCATATTTCCTTCATAGTCCATAGCTTGTAAGGCATTATGAATCAGATTGGTCCAGACTTGTATTAGTGCATCAGGATAGCATAAGAGTCGTACGGGTTCAACATCAAGTTCAAGATGAATGGCTTGTTTAATTTGATTGTGGTAGATAGTCAAGACCGATTCCAAACCTTCTAAAAGATCAACCTCTACCTTTTCCATACTGTTGTTTCGGCGTACAAAATTTTTGAGCGAAAAGATGATTTTAGTCGCCTTTTGGATGGCCAAAGCGATGTTGGAAAAGTTGCGTTCTTGTTGATTGATAAGCAGGGCGGATTCTAAGAGTTCCAAGGTGTGCGGCTGCTTTAACAAAGGAATATAATCTTCAATTTTCTCATAGATACCGAGTTTGATTAATTTATCGGCATAAGAGCGTCCATCCTCGATGCCTTCATTTTCCAAAACGGCCATAAAGGCCTTTCGAATATTTCGGGACTCTTTAATAGAGGGTTTATTGTCGAAATCACTTTGATTCAGTAGATCTAAGAGTGTCTGGCGATGATCATCTGATAATTGTAAATCAATAAGATGGGTGTACATCGGCTTAAAGTGTTCTAGACTGCTTTGATTGGCCCCATTGATGACACCTAAGGGCGTGTTAATTTCATGTGCAATACCCGCAATCAGTTGCCCCAGTGAGGCAAGCTTTTCACTTTCGATCAGTTGTTCTTGAGTATTTTGAAGATGTTTATAGGCTTGATCCAATTCACTGTTTTTGGCATTGAGTTGTCGGGTGATTTCTGCCATTTGCATGGTCAAAGTAGAGATACTGTCAATAAGTTGCATATCATCAGAGTACTGAGGTTGGGCAAAAAAATGGATTTGATTTTTGTTTTTATAGGCATAGCATGAAAAAGGTGTATCATCATGCTTGGAGTAGAGTATGGTAACCATATTATTTTGATCATCGCAGTAGCTTAGATTCACATCACTCTCATCAAAAGTGGTTTGATAGAAATAATCCTTTAAGGAGTTGCCATAACTTTGTGGAAAAAAGGTTTCAAAATTACTGCTTTGCTGAACTATGTTTAGTGTTGCATCCAGCATAAGATAGATATCTTTGGATGCAGACATTAAATAGTTGGATAAGAGTTCTTGCATCTAAGCTCCTTGAAGCCAAGCGTCAATGATCTCTTGGGCTTCATCAAGACTACTTGTTACGGCATCAGCAGGTAGTGACGCGGCCAGTTCGGGATGGGTCAGAATCAGATAGCCTCCTATCATCACTTTTATAGGTTTTTCAAGCTTGAGCTCTTTAACAGCATCAATGAGTTCTTGGGCATTGAGCATATTTTCAGGCATGCTAATGGAAATGACCAGGATATCAGGTTGGTGGGTTTTTAGCGTCTCTAAAATATTTTCTACAGAGGCTTTTTGACTTAAAAGTGTGACATCATACCCTTTGACTTCTAAAGCATTGGCTACCATCAAAGCACCCAAAGCATGATTCTCTTTTTTGGGTGTTGTTACCACTATTTTGCCTTGGCGTTGGGGCTCTTTGGGGCAGGACAAATAGAGTTCGGTAGCCAGTTTGGTGCTTAAAGCGGAGGCCATGTGTTCATTGGCGACACTGATATTGCATTTTTCCCACTCTTGACCCACCTTGGTCATGGCTTTTTGTATCAGATCGGTATAGACCTGTTGCAGCTTTTC
>JBFHUP010000148.1:0-5086 GCA_041589975.1 Sulfurimonadaceae bacterium
GCTTCACCCACTTCCAAAGCCATCTATCGATACCGGTATGGGGCTAGAGCGTGTGGTAGCTGTGACACAAGGCAAGTTATCAAACTATGACACGGATCTATTTATGCCGATCATCAATCAAGTGGCTAAGATGACAAACACGACCTATGAATACAAAACAGGAGCTTCGTATCGTGTGATTGCAGATCATATCAGAACAGCAGTGTTTTTATTGGCTCAGGATGTTACGTTTGATCGTGAAGGTCGGGGTTATGTATTGCGTCGTATTTTACGGCGTGCTGTTAGACATGGTTTTCTTCTAGGGCTTGAAAAACCGTTTATGCATACATTAGTAGATACTTTAGTGGATATGATGAAAGAGAGCTATCCTTATTTGGTAACTAAGTCTGATGCAATTAAGACACAGATCGAGTTGGAAGAGGATCGTTTTTATAAGACGATTGCTTCAGGAATTGAACTCTTTAACGAAGAGCTAAAAAACACCAAAGAGACTTTCTCCGGAGAGGTTGCTTTTAAACTTTATGATACCTTTGGATTTCCACTGGACCTTACAGAAGATATGTTAAAGGAGAAAGGTCTTAAACTTGACACAGCTAAGTTTGACGCTTTGATGAGTGAGCAAAAAACACGTGCCAAAGCTGCATGGAAGGGTAGTGGTGATGCAGCGACTGAGGGTGAGTTTAAAGCTCTGCTTGAAAAGTATGGCAAAAATGAGTTTGTGGGCTACACGACACAAAAGGCTGAGTGTAAGATCCAAGCGGTACTTTCTGATGACTTTAAAATCATTGATGAATTGCATGCAGGCCATGAAGGTTGGATCCTTTTAGAACGTACGCCATTTTATGCCGAATCTGGTGGTCAAACAGGTGATACGGGTGTACTTGACGGTATGGCTGAGGTCGTTGATACACAGAAGTTCTTTGATCTGAATCTCTCCAAGGTCAAAGCTAAAGATAGTATCAAAGCAGGCAATCGTTTGGTGGCTACCGTAGATAGTGAACGTGCAGAGATCGAAAAGCACCACTCTGCTACACACCTACTTCATGCGGCACTTTACGAAGAGCTTGGTTCTCATATCGCTCAAGCAGGTTCTAGTAATGATGCTAAGCGTCTTCGTTTTGACTTTTCGCATCCGAAAGCGGTGACTGAGCAGGAGCTGAAAGATATTGAAGAACGCGTTAATTACCGCATCCAACAAGGTATCGAGGGTGTGACCAAAGAGATGAATATTGAAGAGGCTAAAAACTCAGGAGCTAAAGCTCAGTTTGGTGAGAAGTATGGCGATAAAGTACGTGTGGTAAGTTTTGGTGATGCTTCTACTGAGCTGTGTGGTGGAACACACGTTAAAAACTCTGCAGATATTGGTATGTTTATTATCACAAAAGAGTCGGGTGTCTCAGCAGGTGTGCGTCGTATCGAAGCGGTAGTGGGTAAAGAGGCGTACAACTATTTTAAACAGCAGCGACATACACTCAATGAAGTGATTGAGACGGTTAAAAATAAAGAACCGTTATTGGGAATCAAAAAACTTCAAGATCAGATTAAAGAGTTAAAAGAAGAAGTTAAAGCTGCAGCATCTGCTCATAAAGAGGATCTCTCATCTGAGACGATCAATGGTGTTACCGTTATTGTTGAAGAGATCACAGCAGGTGATGTCAAAACACGTATCGATGAACTTAAAAATGAAAACGCCAAAGTAGCAGCGATGCTTTTCCAGGTTAAAGGGGATAAGGTTATGATTGCTGCAGGTGTCAAAGATGCCAATGTCAAAGCAGGTGACTGGATTAAAAAAATCGCACCGATTCTTGGCGGTGGCGGTGGCGGACGATCTGACTTCGCCCAAGCAGGTGGTAAAGACCCCTCAAAACTTCCTGAGGCTAAAGAGGAAGCATTTAAATTTGTTCAAGGAGCATTAGTATGATGGCAACACTGTTACAAGAAAATTTTACAATCATTGTATTTTTACACGTGATCTCAGCGGTCGTATGGGTAGGAGGCATGATCTCTATGCGTTATGCTGCTCATCAATCGCTGATGATGTTAGACACAAAAGAAAGACTAGAAAGGGTTTCTCACGCACTTAAGCGTCTCTTTGTGATTGCGACACCAGCTGTGATTCTTCTTATCATCACAGCCGTGATCATGGCTGTAGGTCTTGGCTTTCGTATGGCAGCTGTGGGCCCGGATGGTACGGTTTTAGATGAAGAGGCCTATTTTGTTTACAATATGGTCCATCTTAAAGAGGTGCTTTGGATGCTTATGGCTATGAATCTTGCAGCCATGGCTGTGTTACGTTCCAAAGCAGCCAAAGCAATCGCAGCTGAAGATTTTCCTACGGCTAAAGCAAAATTGGGTCTGATTGGCAAATATATGGTTCCTGCAAATATCCTAATGGGAGTGGGTGCGATCTATTTAGGGGTGTTTTTACGTCATACCCACTAAAAAGCCTGCCCGAGAGGGAGGCTTTTTTAGACACTTTTTACTAGCTTTTTTTCGATTAATCTTTTAATCTCAACAGCAAAAAGCACTCCAAAAGCAATCACAATAATCTCTGTCCATGTTTGCACACTTAGAGGTTCACTTTTAAACATCACATTCATAAAACCGGCATGGGTGAAGGTGATTTGCACCAAGGTCATCAGGCCCACACCCATAAGCAAGTAACTGTTGTTAAAGATGTTGGTTCTAAAAACTGACGTCTCAAGCTCTTTACAAGAAAAGAGATAAAAAAGTTCGACAAAGACAAAAATGTTAACAGCAATAGTTCTGGCATACTCGACACTGTAGCCACTCTTAAGGGCATAGTGAAACATCAGATAAGAACCCAGTAGCATATAGACCCCTACAACAAGCATCTGCACGATAATGCTGTTGGTCAATATCGGCTTTTTAGGATCTCTGGGTTTTCTGTGCATGATATTGTGCTCTTGCGGCTCAAATACAAGCATGAGACCCAAAAGTATCGCCGTAGACATATTGATCCATAATATCTGTACAGGCAAGATGGGAAGCGTTAAACCCAAAGCGATAGCAAAAAGTATGACCAGACCCTCGCCCAGATTGGTTGGCAGTGTCCAGGTGATAAATTTTACCAAATTATCAAAAACATTGCGGCCCTCACGTACGGCATGAGCAATAGAGCTAAAGTTATCATCACTTAAGATCATATCGGATGCTTCTTTGGCTACCTCTGTACCTCCGATACCCATGGCAATTCCGATATCAGCTTGTTTGAGTGCCGGTGCGTCATTGACACCGTCACCTGTCATGGCTACGATTTCTCCACGAGCCTGCAAAGCATCAACGATACGAAGTTTTTGTTCCGGTTCGACACGGGCGAAGACTCTGACGGTGGAAACTTTTTCAATGAGTTCGCTATCGGTTAGATTAAACAGCTCACTGCCTCGAAGAACGGAATCCTCAAATATGGCTTCTTCAGGAAGAATAGACATCATCTTGGCAATAGAAAAAGCGGTCATGGCATGATCTCCTGTGATCATGATGATTTTAATACCGGCCCCTAAAGACTCTTTCACTGCGGCAATAGCTTCCGGACGCGGAGGATCCATCATGGCTTGAAGACCTAAAAAGACAAATGTGTTATCAAACAAGGCAGGATTCATTGTATCTACAGTGATGACTTTTTTCGCCATGGCGAGTACGCGAAGACCTTTTGATGCATAAAGCTCTGCTTGACGTATGATCTTTTCTTTATCCAGTGGTACGGCCTGGCCATTAATGGATTGGGCATCACACATGGCCAATGTCTTTTCCAAAGAGCCTTTGAGGTATAAAATATTGCGACTGTTTTTGATATCTTTGTTGATCGTTGCCATATATTGTCTGTCCGATTCAAAAGCAAGCAGATCCAGTCTCGGAAACTCACTATGTAACAGATGCTCATCAAAACCTGCTTTTAAGGCACTTACGACCAAGGCACCCTCTGTGGGGTCCCCTTTGATGGTGTAGTGTCCATCTTTTTCAATCAGATACGATTCATTACACAAATAGCCCGCCCGTAGTATATCCATGGCACTCTCATCGAGTGAGCTTACAGCTGTACCATCTATAAAGAAGCTTCCTTCGGGTTCGTAACCGTTGCCTGTGATCTCATAGCTTTGTGATGCTGCATAAATATGGGTAACACTCATTTTGTTTTGTGTCAGTGTTCCTGTTTTGTCTGAACAGATCGTTGTCACGCTTCCTAGGGTCTCTACGGCTGGGAGTTTTCGAATGATGGCGTTTTTCTTGGCCATACGATTGACGCCGATGGCCAGTGTGATGGTCACTGCGGCAGGCAAGCCTTCAGGAATCGCTCCTACGGCTAAAGCCACGGAAGCCATAAAGGTTTCGACGGCATTGTAATCTCTAAGCAGACCGATGATAAACGTCACGGCAGCCAAAGCCAAGATAATATAAAGCAGCAGCTTGGAAAAAGAGGCAATCTTTTGTGTCAGCGGTGTTTCCATGGCTGAGGTGTTTTCAATAAGGTGGGCAATTTTACCTATCTCCGTGTTTTCAGCTGTTGCTACAACGATCCCCTTGGCCCGTCCATAGGTGACATAGGTCCCTGAGTAAGTCATATTGTCTCTGTCATTGAGTGTAATATCTTGTTCGAGCAGTGTTATGCTCTTTTCACTGCTGACAGACTCACCCGTTAGCATGGATTCATCGACTCTGAGATCTGCTGCTTCTAAAAGTCTCATATCTGCCGGTATTTTCGATCCCGATTCCACCAGCACAATATCGCCTGGAACCAGATCGATGGAAGATATGTTGATCTTTTTGCCATCACGAATGACGATAGCTTCGGTATCCATCATTCTTTTGAGTGATTCGATGGCCTCTTCAGCTTTGACCTCTTGGATATATCCGACAATCACATTGATGATAACAACCAGAAAAATAACACCACTGTCTATCCACTCTGAAAGCAGTGCTGTGACTAAAGAAGCTCCTAAAAGGATATAAATAAGAGCATTATGAAACTGCAAAATAAACTTTTTAAATTTACTCTCTTTTTTCCGTTCTTTAAAGATGTTCTTCCCAAAAAACTCTTCTCGGTGTTTTATGCTAAGTGGTCCTA
>JBFHUP010000149.1:0-5080 GCA_041589975.1 Sulfurimonadaceae bacterium
ATCCCATTAGTCAGACAGTTTGTGGCGGAGCATTTAACAACACCATTAGAGGTTTTACTAGAACTAAGCAAAGATAGTGATCTGACCTACTGGATCGCTGGAAACCCAAACACCCCGGTGGATATGTTAAATCAATATGCCCGATCGGATGATGAGAACCTCAGGGCCTCTGTCGCGGTTAATCCAAGTACGCCCAAAGGAAGATTGGAACGTTTAAGTGAAGATGAGAGTGAAGCGGTACGTACAGCGGTAGCCAAAAACCCAAGATTGCCTAAGGATATTTTAGAGGCCTTAAGCAAAGATAGCAATGAAGATGTCCGTGATGCAGCGACAAGCAACCCGAACTGGAGTGCCTAAACGTTTATGATGAAACGTGTCATATCTTTAATACTTCTATTATGGTTAGGACAACTATCCCTTTATGCTGGGACACACGATCAAACTGACCTGATCGGTTCGGAGTTGATAGCAAAAGATTCAGAGTATAAACTTATCTTTTTTGGATATGCAGGGTGTTATCACTTTTGTGATCCCAGACTCAGATTGATCGATCCAATCTATAAAGAGCTGAAAAAAAGCCTTGATATCAGCATGCTGTTTATTGATATCTCACAAGAGAGTTCCGTAGATGCAGCAAGAAAATTTGTAAAAGATGTCAACAGTGAGTTTGAAGCGATCCATCCTACACAAAATCAGATGAAAGCCCTGCATAACGAGTTCAAAGATCTTTTTATCCAAAAGATGCCTGATGGTGAGTATCTGCATAGTGGTTTTTTATATCTGCTACAGCGTCATGAGGGTAACTACTATCTGAAAAAGATCTTTTTAGAGTTTTATGACGATAAAAAAGTTATTGAAAGTATCAAAAAAGTTTTGAGTAAATAGGGTAAAAGTAAAGGAGCAAAAGCTCCTAAAATGAAGGCGTTAAATTAACGTGAAAATTTACAACGCGTATAACCCTCATCATCCACTTTTTGTCCTCTGCCCATGTAGTGAACCGTCATCGTATCACCATCATCAAAAAGTTCATAGACAATGGAGTCTACATAACTTCCCGGATACGGTTCTTTGGATTCACACAGTTTGCTACGTGTTTTGTCACATTTGAAGATAAGCTTATCAGTGGTTGAATTAACCAAGTCAGCACGGTAAGCCGGTTGGTTTCTTTTAACACAATAGTGAGTACCGATTAGCTCCTTGTCATTAAGGTCTTCAAGGTGGTACATGGTTACCATTTGGTAAGCACTGCCCGGCATTAGATTTTCTTGAACCGCAGTACTTTTACCGATCAGTTTGAATTCGATCGCTGCATCAGCTGTTTTACCCTGAGTACAGCTACCACGTTGCTCTCCTGCGATAAATTCCCACTCACCTTCAAAAAGTTGTAAGGTTTCAAATATATCTTTGGAGCTCATCTCTGCATGAAGTGTTGCTGTAAACATCATTATTGTTACAGCAGATAATAAAAGTTTTTTCAACATTATTCATTTCCTAATTTATGATTTTTACCATTCTACCTTATCGTTTCTGATATTTCAGTAAGAAGCCGAAGCTAAGCGACATTTACAGGATTTCGTTACGCTTTTATGATATTAAGGAGGAAATATCCTGAAAAGTCATCTCTTTGTAACATAAATATAGCTATTTTATGGCACAATGAGAAGATAGAATATATAAAGGAATACTACCATGAAAACCTCTTTTGGAGCGTATAATATTTATGCACATGAGTTAGATCAAAAACTTGTTGTACAAATTACATCAGCATTAGGTGATGTACATTTTCAAGTGGATGACGCTCGTGCGAGTGACTTTCCAAATGAAGTCTGTTTTACGATTACAAACCCTTCAGAAAAAATAGAAGCCAAAAGTTTTAAAAAATTCTCTTTTGGCGGTTATAAATTTATCTTAGGCATTAACTACTCTGGGGAACTCTTCTTATTTCATAATGGTAAGCTTACGGTTGGTAAAAAAGTGATTGACGGTAAAGACACTTTGACTTTGGCATTTTTAAAAGAACCAAGCTCTAATTAGTCCTGGATTTGGACATCTCCTTGCAGACAGCTTTTTTTAAGCTGTTTGTGACAATAACACCCTCATATTTTTTATCTTTCTAAGGACCTTCACATGAGATCTCTTTTTTTGCTACTGCTTATGATACCGCTTCATGCAGAACCTAAGCATACTTTGGAGTATGAGATCTCTCAGCTATTGGTCTTAGGCTTTAATGGTACAGCATTAAACACCAAGGCAACAGTATCTGAAGATATCAAACAGGGATTGGGTGGTGTGATACTTTTTGACCCCAATGAGCGTATCAAAGATAATTTTGTCAATGTTTCAAACCCCAAACAGTTAACACAGCTCAATCTTGATCTGCAAAGTCTTACTAAGGAACCGCTATTGATTTGTATAGACCAAGAGGGCGGTACGGTAAGACGCCTAAAAGAGAAACAGGGGTTTAAGCCTTTGCCTTCTGCGGCATTGGTAGGAGCTAAAGATGAGATTGCTTATTCACAACAGATCTATCAAGGTTTGGCCGATGAGTTGTCTCAGCTTCAAATTAATTGTGTTTTTGCTCCGGTGGTAGATTTAGCCATCGAGCCCAAAAATCCTATAATCTATCAAAGAGAGCGAGCTTTTTCTCATAACCCAAAGATCGTAGTTAAACATGCCGCACTCTTTATTGAAGCGATGAGGCGAAAACATATCTTTTCTATTATCAAACATTTCCCGGGTCATGGGAGTTCGTTGTCAGATTCCCATAAAGGATTTGTAGATGTCAGTGAGAGTTGGAAAGAAATTGAGCTAGAACCCTTTGCTCAATTGATCAAGATGGATAAGGTAGATATGATCATGAGTGCTCATATCTTTAATAAATATCTTGATCCTAAGTATCCAGCGACCATGTCTTACCAGACCAATACAAAGCTTTTAAGAAACAAACTTGGCTTTCAGGGGTTGATGATCAGTGATGGTCTGCAGATGCATGCGATCAGTAAGAACTTCAAACTCAAAGAAGTCGTCGAAAAAACGCTTAATTCCGGTGTCGATATGTTGCTTTTTGCCAATCAGCTGGGCTTTAACAGTAGAGAAGAGATTGTAAAATCTGTTTTAGAGCTTGTCGACGAGGGAAAAATCAGTGAACAAAGTATCAGAGATAAAGCAAATAGAATTCGTATTTACAAAAAAAAGGTGTTGGCCTATTAATGATAGGTTATCTTGTCTATCTTAAGCATGTTTTGATTGATCGGGTCAATGACGGCTTGGATGTCATGTATAGGATATTTTAAAGGATAGCCAACCTTGGAACCTATGGCTGTTGACTCCAATATATAGTACTTTTTGCCGTGAAAATGTAAAGCTTTGGCATCGCTCATCTCTTGATCTGCGTTAACAATGACAAAAGCATGTTTAGGCACAAGTACGATGTAGTTTTCATACCCTTTTGCGGCTAAGAGAGAAGAGAGAAGATTGGATTTGTCATCACAATCTCCATAATTACGTTGAATGGTTTGCAGTGGATCTCTGGCTCGAAAGTTGTGAACTTTATAGGGGATCTGTGTGACATAGTCCAAAGTGGCTTGCAGTGTGGGCAGGGAGTCAGCAAGTTTTTGAATCTCGGGGCTTATTGCGACACTGGTAAAATAAAAACTGGGATCAGTGATATCTTTGATATTGATTTTTCTGGATGTTACCAAGTAGCTTTGGTAGACCAAATAGATAAGGGCCGGAATCATGACAAAAACGATGGGAAAGAGATGTCCATACTTCTTTAGCATAGGGTGACCTTTGATGAATATTTTATTATAATGATTCTGCCTTAAATGCAGCACTCAAAAAAATGTTTAAACACTTTGTAGTGTTAAAAGGTTATACTTCTTAAAAAGCGGTAGGTAATCTTAATGGTAGCCATTCAGTGGATTGCACGCCATCTACGCATCGGTGTTCATAATCGAACGGTAGTATGTTTTGAACGTTTTAGTGAAGAAGAACGTCATAGGATTTATGCATCCAGTGATGATGCTGCTCGCATGTACCTTTATACATTGGATAGTTTGTTGGATCATGGTTGGAGTGTTGAGTCACTCTTCTTTTTTGCTAAAGGCAAGCAAAGATGCCGTATACACTTAGATCATGAATATCGTATCGTGTTAGATGATCAAAGTATCAGTTTTACATTAAACCGTTACGGTCAAATGCAGTTGCGTCAGTGGTTACTAGAAGTGTGTGAAAAATAAAAAAAGGAAAACAATGGCTTTCAATACATTAAGCGAACAAGAGCAATATATTATTTTAAAAAAGGGGACGGAGCAACCTTTTACAGGTGAATTTAATGACCATAAAGAGCAGGGTGTTTATACGTGTAAACAGTGTAATAACGCTTTGTTTAAATCACAGAGTAAATTTAACAGCGGTACGGGTTGGCCCAGTTTTGATGATGCTATTGAAGGTGCTGTCCAAGAGATCCCTGATGCTGACGGTTATCGTGTAGAGATTGTATGTGCCAATTGCAAAGGTCACTTAGGCCATGTTTTTAGAGGCGAAAGAATGACACCTAAAAGTACCCGTCATTGTGTGAACTCGCTCTCACTAAATTTTGTAAAGACGGATAAATAAAAACTATTTGGGTCTGTAGACCCTTACATTTTTACGATCTTCTGCATCGCGAAGGTATTGGGCATGTAATTGACTCATAACCCCTTTGTCACAATAAAGCAGGTACTCTTTATCCTGCGGTAGTTTTTTAAACTCTGTTTTGAGTTTATGAAAAGGGATCTCTAAGGTCTCGCATGAAAGATCTAATTTTTCGCCTTCGGTACGAATATCAATAAGTGTGTAAGTCCCGCTTGTCAGATCATTGACAACTTCAACCGCAGCCATCTCATTGACATCGGCAACAATCTCATCAACAAAGATCTGTTTAGCATGGATAACGGCTTTGTCTAAAACATCATAATCAAACTTTTTAGCCTCTTTTTCCATACGTTTAAAAGAACCATGCGTGATGGGGTTTTGAGAGATGACACCGCAATACTCCGGCATATTTTCGGCAAAATAGCGTGTACCGATCTCATTG
>JBFHUP010000150.1:0-5060 GCA_041589975.1 Sulfurimonadaceae bacterium
AATGTGGGCTCTTGTACTTCAGTTTCATGTTCCATCAGTATCTCCTGCGTATAAAATAATGCAAATTATGCTTGATGATAACTTCAAGCCCTCTTAAATAGTTTGATATTGAAAAAAACTATTTTGAAACATCTAGGATCAGTAAAGGCATGAAAAAGAATAAAAAATAACTACTATTATCACCTTTACGAAACAAATTCATAATTTAGACTTATTAATCATCAGAATTAAGCTTTTCATACTTAGCTTTTTTGTATCATTTACCTAACATTTTAAAGGAAATAAATGAAACGTTCTAAATTTTTCATAGCCATTTTAATAGCTCTGCTACCACTTACAGCAGCCTCAGCAAAAATTACCAAGGGTAAAAAAATCTATCTTCAGAAGTGTAAATCATGCCATGGAAACGGTACAAGAGGTGCTGCTTTACAAACGATGGATGAGTGGAATGAACTCTTTGCAGACGATGCTATAGAGATTAAAGAGAAACATGAGGCTACCAAAGCGAAAAAGTATTTTAATTCTGATCTTTTTAAACGTCATGCTCCGCATCTCCGTGACTTTTTACATGAGTATGGATCTGATTCCGGTAACGTTCCTTCATGCTAATAAAACCTTCACTCTCTGAGTGAACTTTTTTACTCCCATACTCTTACTTATAGAATCTATAACTTGCGAACAAAATTTTTAAACATTAAGCTTTTTTTGCTATAATTTCACCTCACTGTAGTGAAGCACTGAAAACAGTTTGCTGTTTTGAGTGCTCTCCTTTAGACCTGTGCAACGGATGTTAAAGATACTGGGTCAGGATGGGAACATAGCAGCCCGCCTTTCTCATTTGTGTGCCGCAGGTATCTGGAGGGGAGTACTACGTTATGACTCCACCTTTTCCTCTCATTCATAAATCTTTAAACTTGGCAATCAACTTTAATTTCTGACTACGTCGCATCTTTTTAATTACATACTCTCTTTTTGAAGCTTCGCTTCTGTCACTAGAAGCCTCACGATAAACCACTCTGACCGGTCGACGGTTTCGGGTATATTTAGCCCCTTTTTCTGAACTGTTATGCTCTTGCAATCTTTTATCTAAATCTGTTGTGATACCTGTATAAAGCGTTTGATCACTACACTCAAGGATATAAACAGTATAGGCCATATCAATTTTCTAACAGAGCATTTTCTACCAAATCCGAAGGTAACGCTTTTTTGGGTTTGATATTGGATACTTTTTGAAGCTCCGTTACCTGCATGACCAAGTTACCCGCACCGGTACTAAGTTGCTTAAAGGCATCCTGATAACTTTTATCCGCCCGCTCTAAATGCTTGCCTACATCCGTAAGGTTATCCACAAAACCTGTAAACTTCCCATAAAGAGCCTCTGCTCTTTTTGCCACATCCGCAATACTTTGAGCCTGTCTCTCATACCGCCATGTATTTTCAACCGCTCTTAAAGCAACAAGCAGGGTTGTCGGACTGACTAAAATGATCTTTTGTTTAAAACTCTCATCATAAAGGTTGGCATCATGTTCCAAAGCCAGCATCAAAGCTCCCTCGATAGGGACAAACATAAAGATAAAATCAAGCGAATTGACACTTTTGAGATCTTCATACTTCTTATCAGCCAGCCCTTTGACATGACTTTTCATAGAAAGGATGTGATTTTTGATATGATGAGCTTTCATCGCTTCATCCTCTTGGGCCATATACTCATTGTAGGCACTTAACGAGGTCTTGGCATCGATAATAATGTGACGATTATCAGGCAAATTGATGATGACATCAGGGCGAAAGGCCTTGTTCTGATCATCTTTAAGACTCACTTCACGCTCGTACTCATGTCCCTCTCTTAGACCACTTGACTCCAGTACCTTTTCCAAGACCATCTCGCCCCAGACTCCCTGCTGCTTGTTTTGGCCCTTTAAAGCATTGGTCAGGTTCATCGCATCACTGCTCATCTTGAGGTTAAGCTCTTTAAGCGATTTCAACTCATGCTGTAAAGCAGTGCGATCTTTAGCCTCCTTATCATAGACATCTTCGACCTTTTTTTTGAAATCAGCCAGCTGGATCTTCATCGGATTAAGCAGATTGCCCAACCCTTTTTCACTCTCTTCTTGCAGTTTTTTACTGCTTTTTTCCAAGATCTCATTAGCTAGATTGGTAAACGCCTGCTTCAGTTTTGCTTCGTTAGCTTCTAAAAGTTCCAACTTCTCCTGCATACTTCTTTTTTGTTCCTGCAGCGTTGTTTCCAGCTGTACGATCTGTGACTGATCTGATTCAGATTTTTGACGCAAAAAGATCACCTCATCTTTTTGCTGATCCAAAGCATACTTCAATTCACTTTCGATCTTTTCATAATTGCGTACCTTTTCGATCAAGGTCGCTTTATCGATTTCTAAACGAGCCACAGCATCATTATCGATCTGACTGTTTCCGGATCGATTACGCAACAAAAGATAGATCACTACCACAAAACCAAACACCAAGACCGCTATAACGGTCTGCATAAAGAGTTCATCATTCATACAGACATTTTATCCAAAAAATTTAAATCAGACCCATTTGAAGGCAAATAAACACAACTTTACTTTCCCATAAGATTCAGCTATAATTCGCCCACTAAAAACAACTCTGAAATATCCAGTAGCTCTTAAGCAAGTGAACTTGTTTCACAAGCTTCAAACGAAGCCAGCTTCGTGAGCCTGCTGCTGAAGCAAACTCAGCGTTAGCGTAGATAAAGGGGCTTCGCTCCTTTATCGTATAAATCTGATAAGAAATGGGGTGATGTACACATGCCTGGTATCCTACTTGGAAACGATGACAACTTCGATGTTGCCTACCGTCGTTTTAAAAAACAAGTAGATCGTAACTTAGTGGTAACAGAAGCGAGAGCGAGACGTTTCCACGAGACGAAGACAGAGATCCGTAAAAAAGAGAAGATCAATGCTCGTAAAAAGATGCTTAAGCGTCTTTATATGATGCGTCGCTACGAAGCTCGTCTGTAAGTTCTAACAATCTACAACTTAATGGGCCTTTGGCTCATTAATACCCTTCACAAAATCTATCCCTTTTTATAATTGGCTATAATTTCCTATCTATTTCCCCAAGGAACCCTTATGCTTTTTACCGCACCCCTCAAAGAGAAAAGTACCAAGATCATGCTTTTAGGATCAGGAGAACTTGGCAAAGAGGTCGCTATTGAAGCTCAGCGTTTAGGTATTGAAGTCATTGCCGTAGATCGCTATGCCGACGCTCCTGCACAACAAGTTGCTCATAAATCAATCGTCATCAATATGCAAGACAAGGAAGCTTTACTAGCAGTGATCCGCCAAGAACAACCCAGCTACATCCTTCCGGAGATCGAAGCCCTTTCTATTGAGGCACTTTTTGAAGCAGAAAAAGAAGGCTTTCATGTGATCCCCAATGCCGATGCGGTAAGCAAAACCATGAACCGTAAACGGATCCGTCAATTTGCCGCTGAAGAACTGGGACTTAAGACCGGTCCTTATGAGTTTGTCTCTACGTTAGAAGAACTTAAAGCAGCTGCTACACGTCTTGGCTTTCCCTGTGTCATCAAACCAGTCATGTCAAGCTCCGGACATGGTCAAAGTGTCTGTCGTTCTCAAAATGAGATTGAAGCTTCTTGGGAGATCGCTAAAGAGGCTCGTGGTGATGCATCCGAGCTTATTGTTGAGGCCTTTATCGATTTTGATTATGAGATCACCCTGCTAACGGCAAGAAATGAGTATGAGACAAAATTCTGTCATCCTATCGGTCACATTCAAAAAGATGGGGATTATGTCTTTAGCTGGCAGCCGATGCAGATGAGTGAACTGGCTTTACAACGTGCCCAAGAGATTGCCAAGACGATCAGTGACGGTCTGGGCGGACGCTCGATCTATGGGGTAGAGCTTTTTGTCAAAGGAGATGATGTCTACTTCTCCGAAGTCAGTCCCCGCCCTCATGATACTGGACTCGTGACACTTATCACCCAAAGCCAATCCGAATTTGCCTTGCATCTTCGAGCGGTCTTAGGTTTGCCTCTGGGCTTTACTTTTTATGGCGAAGGAGCATCCGCAGCTTACAAAAGCCATGCCTCATCACAAACACCAAACCTTGACGTTCCTAACGAGCTTTTTAGTGACAACAGCTTTGTCAGAGTCTTTGGAAAGCCTGATACCCATATCGGACGTAGACTTGCAGTGGCTTTGGTACTCAATCCTGTCGAAAAAGCCCTGCAAGAGGCCAAAAAACTTATCTTAAAAATCAAGGATATTTAAAATGACCTACTTTAAAAAAACCTCTCTGCTCTCGCTGCTTCTTATGCTTTTACTATCTGGCTGCGGCGGAGGCATTGGTCTTTCTGGTGGCAGCGGTACCATACAGGGAAAAATATTAATCAAAGGCCACCTGCCACACTCTTATGTTGCACTCAAAGTCAACAGTCGCCTCTATTACAATTTAGTAGGAAAATACTCCCGTGTCTTACGCTCAAGTTATCAAGGTAAAAAAGTTGTGGTTTCGGGAAGAATCATTGCAGAAGCTCTCGGTCCGGGTATGCCTGCCCGTTTTGAGGTCACCAGTATCGATAAAATTATCTCGCGATAAAGGCCCTAAAGGGCTTGCTTCAGACCCACTCTTAGGGAATCACAAACCTGCTTTTTTTAAGCGTATAAAACTTTCTAGCCACTTCATTGCCATCTAAATCCAATGACTTTAATGCCTTCGGATTAACCAAATAGTAGCCTAGATGTACAGTGACACGATCTCCCTTTTGAAGTGCTGTCTCATACTGCATCACTCTTTTTTGATCACCCTGCAGCATGCTATCTTTAACAACCATATCTGCAAGCCATGGCGGGCTAGCTTTTCCATCTTTGCCAATAATTCGAACAAAAGTATGAGGCTTTATGCTTATCTTTTTATCTTGACGTTCAATCTCAACAAATAGCTTTGCCACTCTTAGCGGGTGCAGCAGCAAAGCATGTGGAGCTTTATTGTTAACGATGACCTCAAAACCTTTTGCCTTTTCAGTCACTTCAATATCTATATAGTCAGCTAAC
>JBFHUP010000151.1:0-5037 GCA_041589975.1 Sulfurimonadaceae bacterium
GCTGCGTGAATCAAAGCTGATACCGGAGTCGGACCTTCCATCGCATCGGCAAGCCAGGTATGTAGTGGAAACTGGGCTGATTTACCCATAGCACCAACAAACAGTAAGATACCAATAAGAACAATCGTTCCGTGATCAAGGTTACCGATGTTAGAAAAAACCATATCGTACTGAATAGAACCAAGGTTCCAGTAGATTAGGAAGATTCCTAAAAGCATTCCAAGGTCAGCGATACGGTTCATAATGAACGCTTCGTTAGCTGCCCAAGTAGCTGAGTGCTTGTGATACCAAAAACCAATAAGCAACCAAGAACATAGACCAACACCTTCCCAACCAATAAATAGACCTAGGAAGTTATCACTCATTACAAGGATCATCATAGAGAAAACGAAAGCAGAAAGGTAAGAGAAGAATCTGTTAAATGCTTTATCGTGATCCATATAACCAATAGAGTAGACATGTACGATAGTTGATACCAAGGTAACAACCAACATCATGATCACAGAGATTTTATCTACAACAAATCCAAAAGGAATGTTAAAATCACCTGCTGCGATCCAGTCCATCATCTCAACATGAACACGTTCACCTGTTTGAATAACATCGATAAAAAGGATGACTGATGATACAAAAGCTGAACCAATAAGCAGTGATCCAACCACACCTACCGTAAGCATCTTTGGTTTGGCACCAAAAAGTGCTGCAAACATTGAACTTACAAATGGTGCAAAAAGTGCAATATATAAATATTTTTCCATTTTCTTTCCTAACCCTTCATTGTTGCAAGCTCTTGAAGATCTACACGACCTTTACGCTTATACCAAACAATCAGTAAACCTAAACCTACGGCTACTTCACTCGCAGCAATGGCGATAATAAAGAAAGCAAACATCTGACCTGTTAAGTCACCGTACGCTTTTGAAATAGCAGCCAAAGCAACATTGACTGCATTTAATAAAATCTCCGTTGCAAAAAATAGCAATAAAAGATTTGTACGACGAATAACACCAACCAATCCAATAGCAAACATCAATGTAGCTACGACAAGATAGTGTGTTAATGTGATTTCCATTATGCAAGCTCCTCTTTAATATCTTCATCTCTCATCATAGTGATGCTTTCATTCATTTTTTTACCGGCCAGGATAATACCTGCAATCATAGCAACCAGTAACATAACCGCTGCTACCTCAAATGGCACAAGATATTTTGTAAAAAGAACCATACCTACAGACTCAGCATTTTTAACTGCTTCAGTATAAGTCACACCGTCAATGATCATATTTTCTGCCATCATTGGATAAAAAGCTTTCATACCTTCAACAACCATTGGCTCAGAAATCAGAGGCGTTGCGATGATAACAACAACTAAAAGAGCACTCATACCGGCTAGAAAGAAAACGACACGGGAACTTGGATTACTCTCTTTGACATCCTTAATCGTATCAAAAAACATCATACCAAACCCGTAGATTGCCATAACAGCACCTGAATAGACGATAATTTGTACAACACCTAAAAAGTCTGCATTAAGTAAGAAGAAATAACCGGAAATCATAATCATACCTACGGCTAAACTTGACATAGAATAGAGTGCATTTTTAGACACGACCGTTACAGTAAATGAGGCTAAAACTACAGCTGAGAAAAAATAAAATGCAAATGCTTCAAACATTCACGCTCCTTTTAATACGCTAGCGGTGTCTTTTTGACATCGCTATCGCTTCCTGGGATTAGAGCACCAAAACCTGGATACTCTGCTTGCTCTTTTGAAGTTAAAAGATCCATTGGTGTTAACATATCATCTTTAAGAACAAAGTGTGCACGCTGTTCTGATGAGTTTTCATAACGTTGCCCATGAACGATTGCAAGTTCTGGACATACTTCTGCACAATAACCGCAGAAGATACAACGACCAAGATTAATGGTGTATTCAGTTACCTCTTTACGAGAGTTTTCATCGATCTTAGTGTCCATACGGATACAATCTGAGATACAGATTTTTTCACACAGACCACAACCGATACATCTTTCGTAACCAGACTCCCAAAGACGCAGAAGCTTATGAACCGCACGATAACGAGGTCCTATTGGTAGACGCTCTAAAGGGTATTGAACCGTGTGAATATTGAATTTCATCATCTCACGAAAAACAACCCATAGACCGACAAAAAGCTCGCCTTTAAGTGTACGTCTCACAACTTGCTTGAATTTATCCCATGGTTGTGTCGGATAAACCTCCACATCGACAGGCACATAATTTTGACTGACATTTCTATCTTTAAATTGTTCTAAACTCACAATAACTCCCTTACGCCATCATCACAATACCAGTGATAACCACATTTACCACTGCTAAAGGCATTAATACTTTCCAACATAACCACATCAATTGGTCAGGTCTTACATGTGGCCACGCAGCACGTGTCCATAAGAAGAAGAAAAAGAAAAATGAAACTTTTAAGATCAAGAACAATCCACCCCAAGCTGAGTATACCCATTGACCATTTTCGTAGCTTGCCAAATCTCCAAAACCACCAAGGAAAAGGATACTGACTAAGAATGCTACCAAGAACATTTCAGCATATTCACCAATCATCATCATACCCCAACGCATACCTGAGTACTCTGTGTGATAACCACCAATAACCTCTGCTTCATGCTCAGTTAAATCAAACGGTGTTCTGTTTGTCTCTGCAAATCCAGCAATCATAAAAAGAACAAATGCTACAGGCTGACTCCAGATCATCCATCCGTGCTCTGCTTGGTATTGTGTAATATCAATCAGTGACAATGAACCAATCAGCATCAATGGTGCTAAAGCGGAAAGACCTGTTACAACCTCAAATGAAAGCAGTTGAACAACCGTACGTGCCGCACCGATAATCGACCATTTATTACCAGAAGCCATACCAGCCATTAGTGGTGTATACATACCAACTGCCATAACACCAAGAGCGAACAATAAACCTACATTAATATCTATAATGATTGGATGGATCGTATATCCAAACACCGTAAACTGTGGATAAAGCGGTACCGCTGTAAACGCAACAAAAACTGATACAACAATCGCAAGCGGTGCATACATAAAGACACCACGAACAGAGTTCTGTGGAACGATATCTTCTTTCGTAAAGAGTTTAATCGCATCTGCTAAGAACTGTAAAATACCATAAGGTCCAACGATCATTGGTCCCAAACGACGTTGCATAAATGCAAGTACTTTACGCTCAAAATATGTACCAACACCTGCCAGTCCTGAAAAGATCAGAACAACAACAAGCATCTTAATGAGTGTTTCTATAATAAGTGACGTTTCCATACATTATACCTTTGAAATTGTAGCTTGGTTAAAACGATAACCGTCAAAAAGCTTGTGACTTTCGATTGATGAGTCAAACTGACTTACAAAAGCGATATCGCCATCAATTTTGCTATCTATGGCAACAGCTAAAGTCAATGTGTTGTTGTTTGCTTCAACACTGACGCTGTCACCCGCTGCGACACCTAAACTCTCAGCTAACTTAGCTGAGACATAAAGTCCTGCTTTTGTAGAGGCTAGTTGTGCAGACTTGGCTGTAAAGTCATTAAACTGAAGTACCGGATTCGCGTGATAGATCATAGCACCTGTCATCGCATCCATAATTGGTTCCGCTTTAACATCTGCTGTATCAACACTGATACGATCCAGCGTATACCCTCTGTGTTCAACTTGGTCATTACTGTAGTAGTTTGGCAGATCATCGAACAGTCTGTTTTGATAACCAGCACGACTTGCTAACAGTGGTGTATAGTCAATCGTATATCTTCTTGGTTGATCAAGGATTTCATTGGCAAGATCATTAAGCACATATCCCTTGTAATCAAGTGCAGCATTTAAAGGAACTACTGTTTGATAGGCTGTTGTAAATGTACCCTCTTGCTGATTCAGTGCCGGCATATCCAGATCACCTGATCCAAGAGCTGAAAGTGTAAAGTCAGCTTTAACGTTATAACCTACAGTGAAACCTGTCGCTGATTCATCAAGGTCACAAATCAGTGCAACACCTAAAGAGTTCGTTTTTGGTGGGATAATGACCAGTTTGAAGTCTGAACACTTCTCAACAAGTCCTGCAAGGTGAGCAAGGTTTGCAGCTTTTGGGTGTTTGTATAGATCTTCTCCGACCATAAGAATAAAGTTCTCTTTTTTCTTAAGCATCTTCTCTAACTCTTCACCAAACTTATCGCTTGCTCCAACCATATCCAGAAGTTTGTTCTCATCAACTTCTACATCTTTAGATACTTTTTTAGAAACAGTCTCCGTTTTTTCTTCCTCTTCGCCTGTCTCTTCATTTTTGACCATGCTTGTGACTTTTTCTTTAACTGTCTCTTCTACCGTAATCGTCTTCGTAGCGTGGAAACTTGCTAAATACTCTTTAACATCAGCAGGTAGTTTATCTTTGTCTGCAAATAGATCCAGAATCAGGTAAAGAGCTGCCTCTTCTTGACCCACGGCATGCTGCAGAGTCATCATACTTTTATTCATATCGGCCATACCGGAATCTTCTACCGGGTGGAAATAGATACCCGCACCTTTGTTCATCATCATACCGTTGTTAAATGCACGACGTGCTCCCGGGTTATCTGTCTTAAGTGCTGATCCCACAGAAACGATAAAGTCACTTGCATGTACATCTTTAAATGTAGCTTCTGGAAGTTTGTGTCCAGATACTTCACCGTAACTGTTTAGGAAGTTGTTAAAAGTACGTGCATCTTCATTTACCAGTTTTAGACCCAGTTTCTCTTTAAGTGATTGAAGGATAAAAGCTTCTTCGTTGGTAATTTCAGAGTTAAACGTGATCGCTTCGGCTTTATTTAATGCCTCTACGGCTGCACCAAATGCAGCGGTATCTTTACCCTCTACGCGGTTTTCATAATCAAAACCAAAACGTCCTGCACCACAAAGAGATACATAGTTCCACTCATTGGTTACACGGTAAAGTCTCTCATCAGCACTCTCTACGCTTGTATGTTTCTTCTCGTAGTTGATATGACA
>JBFHUP010000152.1:0-5029 GCA_041589975.1 Sulfurimonadaceae bacterium
AGCCGTACCTTTTTGGTGTACTTTAGCAAACTTGGTAATCATAGACTGAAGCAGTGGCTCCATCATATTAAAGGCCATAAAAAAGAAAATCGCACCCATGATAAAGATACCTTCACTTTTGGCAAAACCCATAGAAGCAAAAGCAGAGATAAAAAGTATAATAGAGATCAAAAAGATCAGTTTCGGCTTGTTATGTTTTTCACCAAAAACAGCTGATGGCCCCATCGCAATAAGACCCGCTAAAATCGCCGGAAGATAGACATACCATAACTCATCGACAGCCCATCCAAACTCTTGTTTTAGGATACGAGGGATAAGAACAAAAGCAGCGATCATCATACCTTTTTGTAAAAAGTTTGCGATAAACAGACCCACAAGCTGCGGATCTTTTAGAATCGTCCAGATCGAAGTCGTACCATGATAAGTGTGTTTGATACGTGGAGGCGTCGGTACTTTGGTAAAAAGTAAAATAATAGAAAAGAGTGATAAAAAAGCTGACATCCAAAAAAGAATGGCCGTACCGTTTTCAAGCCCCCCAAATACTGGGCCTAAGATCATAGAAAGAGCAAATGCCATCCCGATCGTCGCACCCATGATAGCCATCGCTTTACCACGCACCTCTTCCGCAACCAGATCACCGATCATCGCGGTAATAACTGCACCCACAGCTCCGGCACCTTGTAAAAAACGACCCAGCATCAACATCTCAATCGTCTCAGCTTCAGCAGCCACAATTGAACCGATGATCGCAATAATCAGACCTAATAAAATGGTAACTTTACGACCGATCTTATCAGAAAGCACACCAAATGGAAGTTGGAAGATCGCTTGCGTCAGGGCATAACCACCCACTACAAGACCGACATAAAGCGGGTTAAAATTTTCACCTTGGATTTCAATAGCATAAACCGAGATAACCGGAAGAACAAGAAACAGACTTAAAAAACGCATACCAATAATGGCACTTAAAGGGAAGACCTTTTTAAACATAAACTACCTTTGAGAGCTCCCAAAAATGGGCCTCTTTTATTAATTCGCAATATTATAGTAAAATTGCATTAAAAAAGAGTGGGAATATGAAATTATATCTGGCAACTTCAAATAAGGGTAAAGTTAAAGAGATCAAAGAGCTTTTTTCTCATTTTGAAGTGATCGTATACAGCGATGTTATCGAACCCTTTGAGATCGTAGAAGATGGCGACACCTTTAAAGCCAATGCGATGCTGAAATCCCAAGCGGTTTATGAAGCTTTAAATGACCCCGAAGCCATTGTCATAGCCGATGACAGTGGTATCTCTATCGAAGCCTTTGACTGGGAACCAGGCATCTACTCTTCACGTTTTGCAGGAGAGGATGCAACCTCAGAAGATAATCTGCAAAAAGTCCTTACCACTCTAAAAGAAAAAGGACTTGACAGTTCTCATGCCTTTTACACAGCAGCCATTGCCATCACCAGCAAATTTGGTACAGAAGTGGTTCACGGATGGATGTATGGTGATGTCATTACCGAATCACGTGGTAATGGCGGATTTGGATATGACCCTATTTTTATTCCTAAGGGGTATGATCAGACTCTAGGGGAACTTTCTGATGAGATCAAAGCGACACTATCCCATCGTTCACAAGCATTGAGACTGCTTGATCAGCTTATTAGAGGGATGCATCTACAATAAGCTCTCTAATTAAAAGAAACCATTTCCGGGAGGAAAGTTAATTAAATGATGAAACTTTTATTAATTACTTTATCTATATGTAGTTTTGCTTATAGTCAGGTGACTGTGAAGGTTTCAAAAGATGATAATACCATAAATTTTATGTGTAGCAATCCCTTTGAGTTTGATATTACGATTGACTTAATAGTAGATACAAGGTACCTCAAAACGAAGACAAATCTACCTCTAATTACTGTTGTAAAAGCCAAAAGTAGCAGAAATATACTTAGTTTTAAAATTGAAGATAAAAAACGTTATTTTTACAAATATAGATTTATAACCCGTATGGGGAATAAAAATGCTCTACATAATGATAACTATCTGTACCGTATTCCTTTTGAGAAGGGACACAAAAAGACTGTCTCTCAAGGCTATAATGGAAAAGCATCACACTTTGGTTCAAGTCAATATGCAGTTGACTTCAGATGCAAAATTGGAACAAAAATTTATGCTGCAAGAGAAGGCATCGTTGTTAGAACTAAATCTGATTCAACAAAAGGTGGACCAAACAGGCAATATATTAAAGATGCAAATGAAATCACCATCTTGCACAATGATGGAACTTTCTCTACCTATTCCCATCTAAAGTATGGCGGAATTAGAGTGCATGTTGGTCAGAAAATAAATAGGGGTGACTTTTTAGGTTTCAGCGGCAATACTGGATATACAAAAGGGCCTCATTTACATTTTATTGTTCATAAGGCAAAAAGTGGACACAGTCATGTTTCGCTCCCTATAAAATTTCAAACGGATAAAGGAGTTATTAAGAATCCCAAAGTAGGTATGTCTTATAGTGCAATTTAAATATCAACTAATTAGCATTATCTTTTAAAAGCCCCATTGAACTTTGCTTCTCCCTCACTTTTTTTCTCCGCAAAAAAAGTAAGCAAAAAAGCTCATCCATAATCTCAACAACCCTTCGGGTTCCCAAAAATAATTAAAAAATAAGCTGCTTCGGGTTCCATAGTAGTCATCCTTTTGGATAACTTCTATGAAACAAGTCCTCACTTTTCCGCTTATTTTTTAAAGACTTTTGGTTGTTTCAAACTATGGATAAAGAGCAATAGCAGAAGATGCTTGCATCTTCAATAAGAATTGATGCGTCACCTAGTAATAAAAAATCAAAACATCTGCAGTAACCGATAGCTTATCGGTTGCGAAACCGTTTTGGGATCTGACACTAAATGGCGATGCCACCGTCGCTAAAGCGTAAGTGTGGTAGTTTTTGGTTCTTTTGGGCGGTGCCAAAAGAATGGGAAAGAGCTGCTAAAATTACAACTACATGTCAATTAACCGAGTCACAACAACACTATGAAACTTTATAAATTCAAATCACACTCATTAATAATACCCAAATCTTTGGAAGTAACCTTCCCCCATTCATGCAACTGTTCTAAGATCGGCACTAACTCTTTACCATATTGGGTTAAACTATATTCAACCTTTGGAGGGACAACAGCATAGACTTCCCTGTGTATAACAGAGCAAGCTTCTAATTCTCGAAGGCTTTGTGTTAACATTTTTTGAGTTATCTTTCCCAATAATTTTTTCAGTTCTCCATATCGTAAAGTTCCACTACTTAAGTGCCATAAAACCAAACCCTTCCATTTGCCACTAATAGCATCCATAGTAAATTCAAAGGTGCAATCATACTTTTTCTCAAACATTTTTTCTTTCAATAGTATCCTTTTGGTATGTATAGTACTTTTTAGTAAGTTCTTGACAGAACTTTATACTAGGGATATGATATCGCACTCAAGGAGCAATCTGATGTTAAACATACTTAATTCAAGAAATATAGTTATCACTTCTGCCATCTCAACAATATTACTGTTCATTATTGTCATGTTCATTGTCAACCCCAATATTGATGGTCATTATGGGCTAGAGGTTATTTCTCTTCAAGTGGCATTTGATAAACAAGTTGGCATTCATCTTATCTCTACATGGGGTGATACCGGTATATCTATGTTTAATAACTATATCTTTACAGACTACCTTTATGCTGTAAGTTATGCACTCTTTATTGCTTCAATGTTAGCCATACAGATTCACAAAAGAAAAAATACAAACTTGGCAACATACACATGGATATTTTTTCTTCCTTTTTTCGCAGCTATCTGTGACTGGATAGAAAATAGTTTGCAACTCATATTTATCAATAACCCTTATGAATTCTCACAACTACTATTTTTTGTACACTCTTTCATTGCAAGTCTCAAATGGGTAACGATACTATTTGCATTAACTTATTTGTCCATCCTGTATAAACAAAATAGTCAGATCAATGAATCCTAAACTAGATGAAAAAAGCATCCAGTTTTATTGCTCAAACAGATTATTTCATATCCAAATGCAGTGTAATTCTATGCTAAATAAATTATTTTCTAATAAAATAAAATATTTTTACAAGAGCCTCCTAACCTTCCTTTAGGGACCATAAAATGGTACAAACACCCCTATTCCTAAGCCTCTCAAAGACATATAAGCAACACCTATCTTTTACATAATTTTTACACTCCTTCGACACAATAGCCGCATCAAACATAAGGAGATGTTATGAAGTATGAGTGGAAATTGTTGCCCGTGATGGCTTTGATAGCTGCCTGTATGACACCAATACAAGCAGCCAATTGGTTATTTCTTCAAGGTACCCAACCGGAGTATGTGGCACCTAAGGGGGTGAAAGTTCCTTACAGAAGACAGGAACCAAAACTTTGGGGATTTACGCAAGTCAATTGGAAAAAAGATAAAACCGAAGATGTCAAACTGGGTGGTCGCTTGAAAAATCCATTTGGCCGATTAAACCCTGATCTCACTGGTAAAGAGGGATTTAATGTTTTTCGTACCCGTTTGGCTCTAAGAGGTATGGCTGATAAAGAGAATAAAGTCAACTACTTTTTTATGACAGAGTTTGGTAACAACGGTATCAATAACCTTGTCGGCCACCGCCAAAATGCTACCTATTTTACGGATGCATCCATTACACTCAAACATCTCAAAGGTGCCAATATCCGTGTCGGTATGTTTAAAACTCCTGGTACTGAAGAGGGTTGGCAAGCGGTATTTGTTTCACCCTATATCGAATTTACTCAAATGGCAAACCAGCAACACCTCGAAAGATTTGTCAAAACAACAGAGACGATCACTGCAGGGAATGTTGGCTATGCAGGAGATCCAAGTGCCCCTGTAGGTGCCTATCGTGATAACGGTATCGAGTTTTTTGATAAGTTTGATTTAGGAAGCGGTTGGGATATCTCTTATGCCTATATGATCGGTAACGGTCAAGGTGTCAGCATGTCCTCATCCAATGTCAA
>JBFHUP010000153.1:0-5028 GCA_041589975.1 Sulfurimonadaceae bacterium
AAGGAAGATAAAAGCTCATGTGTCCAAGCGACGACCTGCCGCATACATTTAGATGTATCGGGGTCTTTGTTATCACGATCTAAATAGGCTGTATTATAGTCTGTACAGATATTACTGTAGTCTATGCCAATACCGATTTTTTTCATTTAGGCCTCTTCAATAACCTTGACTTCATCATCCAGTGTAACGCTTCCATACTCTAAAGGGCGGATGAAAATCCCACGATTACCATCGATTAGTTCCGGTAATTCTGGAGAGAAGGCATAAAGATAGCGATAGGCTCGACACGGACCTTCGACCTTAAAAAGTGTCTCACCGATCTCAATGATAGAACCCTCTTTGAGGTGATTGAGGTCAATGTCTACATAGATGTTTTCCATCAAAACACCCTTATCTACTGCGAGATCAGCATCTTCGATGATCTCATAACTTTTTTGTGATACTAAAAGCATGACATGCTCAGCCCCGTTTTCATAATCACGGTCACCGATAATTCCGTTTGGATCACAATCAAAGTTTTCGCACTTCTCACGATGTCCCGGACGCATCATATCCGGTACCGTCATATAAAGTGATAATACTTTTCCTTGGCTCATTTACGCTCCTTTGTGCATAGATTGATTTTCTAAATAGATTAGGACTCTTGGACCGAGATTTCGGAAGCCACTACAAACATGGGTGCATTGTGTACATGCAGCATAGCTGTACCGCTGCCTAAAGCAAAACCATAAAGATCATGCTCTTTAATGATACTAACACCGCTCATCATATCCAAAAAGGCCAAGACACTACCATCTAAAATACGTGATTTTTTAATGTCGTTAAAAGTGATCTCAACGCTTGAAATATCTTGCCCATCATCATCCATGACAGCTATTGTAATGGTTTTAGAAGTTTCTGAGAGGTTATGAACCGAACGAATTTGAGCATCTTTAAAATTGTTGTATTTTTCTAAAAGTGAATGAATCTGTTCCATAAACTACCTTTGTCAAATTATTGTGACATATTAGCGTAGAAGACTTACTTCACCCTTGGAAAGAGGGCTTAATATTTTCTATTTATTCTACTCGGTTGAAGCGATTTTTTTCTCTTCGATCGGTTTTTTACATTTAAATTAACGGATTTTATATTTTTTAGTTAAATAAAAGTGTAATTTAACTAAAATTCACTTTTTTACGAGGAAATGATGCGACATTGTGTGAATATAACTATATCTTTGGTAATGGCTTTTTTTATGACAGCTTGTGCTGTTGAGGAAGAGCCCAAAGATCCTATTATCCATATCCACTCCAAACTGCAAGATGCCATAGTCTATATAGATAGGCAAAAGGTAGGATACCTTTTTGAAGGAGCATTAACAGTTACGACAGAGGCAGGAGAACGTGAGATTCTTATCGAGGCTCTCAGTGATGATAATGCCTGGATCTATTCGGGCAGGCTTAAAGTATATGCCGGTGTGAGTAGTGAATCCTCTTTTGATATTCCTTATACCAAGCGTTCTACGCAACGTCACAAAGAGCAGATTATTGATATAAAGACAGCTAAAAAAGAGCGGCATGCTTTTAATATGAAAAAAAATGCCCATCTGATGTATCTGGATCAAAACAAGAAGCTCTATTGGCAAAATGAGAGCTATTCAGCCAAGGAGATACAAGCTTATAACAACAGTCAAACCTTTAAAAAAATGGGTTCATACAGTTATGCCCAAAACTACTGTAAAGAGCTGCGTATTGCTGAATTAAAAGATTGGAGACTTCCAACCAAAGACGAACTTAGAAATCTTTTTAAGCAACGATTCAAACTGGCTCATAATGTCAAATCTATTTTTTGGAGTAGCAGCAATTTTTATAAAAGACCCTCGCATGCTTGGCATATTGACTTTAATAAAGGCAATACCCGTCATGGTGATAAACAATATAAATTTTATATTCGATGTGTAAGAGATAACAGACCGTGAGAAAAGTAAAAAGAAAACGCAAAATAATTAAGATGATCGCTGCTGCAGCTTCTATTGCCTTTGTGATTTTTGTGGCTTTGTTATGGCATTTTTGGGATTATAACAAAAAATATACTTTGGCTGTATCAACAGATCACCCCTTAACTATGATCTACATTGATGATGAAAAGATGGCCATGTTCGGAGATAAAGAGACCAAGATCCGTATCCGAAAAGGAGAGCACACGCTTCGTCTGTTAAAAGAGATCGATGAACTTAATGTTTATGAAGTTGAAAAAACTTTTGATATGCCCAAACAGACATTTGTCATCTATGCTGCTTTAGAAAAGAGACTGACCCCTTTAGGAAAGCAAAAACGCCAAGAAAAAGAGGAGCGAGAAAAAAAACGAGCCTATGAAGCAAGACAACAAAAGCTTTTACAAAAGCGTCAGCAAGCAGAAAATGAGAAAAAAGCAGCACTCAATCGTGCCTACAAGCTTAAAATTCAGAAAAAACGTCAACAAAAAGGGCAAAAAAATTGGAATCAAACATTTGCCAAAGATCATAAGGGTGTCTATAGAGATCATAAGCATCATCTGGCTTGGTACAACACTCATAAAGCTCAAAACTTACTTTTAAACTATAAAGAAGCCAAAAAAATGTGCCTAGAGTTGAAGGTAGGAACATTGACGCAGTGGGTTTTACCAAACAAAACAGAACTTATACAATCAGCAAATTATCAAAAAGAGTTAGGTTTGAAAAAAGGATTGACTTGGTCCTCTAATGCGATAGGAAAAGGGAACTATTTTGCCTTTGCCACCGATGTGATAGCTCGTAAGTCGCAAAGATCGGCTACTTCCAATAGGCATCAAGTACGTTGTGTGATATCAGCAGAGAGTATTTTGGAGGATAAATAATAAAACTGTTTTATAATGTTATTTATAGGTTTTTTAGATTTTATATACAATAAAGGTTAACGTAATATAATTACAAAAATTAAATATTAACCTAGAGGATAAAAATGAAAGACCGTTCGTTATTGAAGTTGTTACTACTTTTCCCCGTTGCAGCCAGTGCCTTAACTTTAACAGAAGTTACTCATAAAGTTATCAAGACCAATCCTGAATACCTTGAAACAGTCAAGCAGTTTAATGCTGTCAGATCAGAGCTGGATAAAGCCTACAGCGGTTATCTTCCAAGAGCTGATATAGCTGCGGCTAGCGGTACAGAGGATGTGACATCTGCATCAACTTCTTTTGTAGAAAAAGAGTTTGATCGTGAAGAGTTGAGTTTTACCGTGACACAAAATATCTTTAACGGATTTGGTGATATTAATGAAATTGATAAACAAAAGCTGCGTCTTAAATCTGCAGCATATAAGGTTTTAGAACAAGCCAATGAAATTACACTGCAGGCGACTAAAACCTATATTGATGTTTTAAGAGAGCAGGGACTACTGACGATTGCTCAACAAAATGCGGATATTCACAAGAAGTATTTTCAGGATGTCCAAAAAAAGACAAAAGCAGGGTTTAGTGATACATCAGAACTCAATCAAGTTTCAAGCCGTTTAGCTCTGGCAAACAGTGCTTTAGTGAATCAAAAGATCGCTTTTGCCAATGCCAAAGCAAAATTTTACAAAGTGTACGCTTTTGACTTTGATGCTTCAAGCTTTACACGCCCGGCACCCATTACGGGATTGCCTAAAAGCGTTCAAGAAGCATTTGATATAGCCATGGAGAATAATCCTGCGATCAAGGTGAACTATTTTGACTTTCAGGCCTCAGGTATGGGATTTAAAAAAGCCCGTGCCAATTTTTATCCAAGCATTGATGTGGAGTACAAAGTCAGTGATAATGAGAACCTTTCAGGCGTAACAGGAATCAATGATACACAATCCCTGATGCTGAAGCTTTCATATAACCTCTATCGCGGTGGAGCTGACTCCGCAGAAAAACAAAAAACAGTCTCTTTGATGCATCAAGCCCGTCAAAAAACAGACATCACAAAACGTAAAGTTAAGCAGTTTTTAGAAGAGGCATGGAACAGTTACACCTTAACGGCTGAGCAGTTAGAGTTTTCTAAACAACATGTGGATCTCTCTACCGCTACAGTTAAATCCTATGTTAAGCAGTTTGGTTTGGGTCGAAGAAATCTACTGGATCTTCTGATTGCCGAGGGTGAAAGAAATGGGGCACGCCAGGTTTATCTTAATGGTGAATATGATCTATTATATGCACAATACAAACTTAAAAATGGTGTGGGTGAACTTATCAACCAGTTTGATATTAAATTGGCAGCTTCATTGGGCCTTGTCAATGGTGATATCACGCTTTCAGAAGATGATGTTATTGATTCTAATTAATCTATAGAGACTCTATGAGCCAAGTAAAGTCACTTCTTTCGGATCAATCACCGAGCAATCAGTTATTGGATTGCTTGGTACTTTTTACCAAGATTCACAATCGCCCTTACAGTGTGGAAGCCTTAACCAGCGGTCTGCCTGTAGAGCATGGATCGAATCAGGTAGAGCTTTTTTCACTGGAAAAAGGTAAATCACTCTTCTCTCGTGCGGCATCGCGTGCAGGTTTTACTTCCAAACTGGTTCACAAACCTCTTTCTGATATTTCCGCTTTAGTCTTACCGGTTATTTTGATCTTAAAAGATAAGGGTGCATGTATCTTGGAACGATTTGATGCGACACGAGAGCATGCCAAAATATTAACGCCAGAGCTATCAGATGGTGAGGTATGGATTCCGATTCAAACTCTTGAAGAACATTATCTGGGTTATGCTTTTTATCTCAAGCAGAAATACCGTCACGAAAAAAGCAGTAATGACCTGATTGATAAGCACAACAAACAGGGCCACTGGTTTTGGGGCACTTTGCTGCAGTCCAAAAAGATCTATCTTGATGTTGTAGTAGCTTCGATTTTTATCAATATTTTTGTTTTGGCTTCACCGCTGTTTACGATGAACGTTTATGACAGAGTCGTACCTAACAGTGCGATAGAGACCCTATGGGTTTTAGCTATTGGAGTTGTTGTGGTCTATCTTTTTGATTTTGGCTTAAAATTTACCCGAAATTACTT
>JBFHUP010000154.1:0-4985 GCA_041589975.1 Sulfurimonadaceae bacterium
AGGCGTCCTTTTTCAAGCATCCCCATAAGGAGTTTGGCACTGTTAGCGGTAATGTACTGTTTGGGTTTAATGGCACTTACTTGCATCTCTGCGATTTTCATGCCCTTGATCACACCAACACGCAAAGGCTTCAGATCTTCTAGTTTTTTGATATTAAGGTTTTTATTTTTACTCACGGCTACGATCTCAAGCTGATAGATTGATTCCGGGACCGGTACTAAATTGGGAAAGAGTTTGTTAATGGTTAAGATACGTGCAGCTTCAGCATCAGAAATACCGCTGTTGGCTGATTTTAGGGATCTGAGATTAGGCAGCGTTCGGTAGTTTAGTTTAATACCGTTACGTTTCATCATCTCGGCAATAATGAGTTCTATATGTTTTGCATTGGGTTTGGTAAAACCTGTGTCAACGTCCATCTTTTTGGGGATTTCCAAGGCAAGTAAGGGAAGAGAAACAAGGGCTATAAAAAAGATGCGTAACATGGTTCAGCCTTTTTAAAATGTATAGGTAAGAACCATATCGACATCAAAAATTTCAATTTTATCATTGTTATATTTATACTCACTAGTTTTATAGATGAAGCCTGTAAAGAGATGCCACGCTTTAGTTGGACGGTAAGATAGCAGCAGACCACTCTCTATAGCACGTTGAGACCCTTCGGTAAAGGTTGTATTTCCTGGAATCGTTAAAAAAGCACCCGGTGTTGATGAAGTACCATAATCCGAATGGTACATGACAAGTGCAGAGGTCTTGGTAACAGCGTAATTTAACGAGAGTTTATAGGCATCTACATCAGCTCTGTAACTGTTTCGAGAGAAAAAAGAGGAGGTAAATGCGGGATCTCCGCCCCAAGGGTTAAAGAGTCTGGCATCGCCTGAGTGATTGTAGGCGATAAAACCTTTCCACGCAGCCTTATTAAAAGAGAGTTTGGCTCCGTAGAGATAGGAAGATTGGGCATCAAAGTTGGTTGTAATACCCGTTGCTTTATATAAAGATCCGATTTTGTCGCCTATTTGATCCTGTCTGAGATATTGCAGATTTAATTTCCAACCAACGGTAGCCTTTCTAAATTTATGCTCAGTTTCCACATAAAGCATATTCATAATGTCATCAGCATAATAGTTCCAGAATCTAAAGCTGTTTTTTTTGTTGATCTGATGATCTATACCCAAAACAGCTAAACCTTTGGTATTGGGGACGCTTTTACCTAAGGCAATGGATTCAATACTGTCAAACTTTCCTCGAGTGGTCGAAGCATTAGGATTGGGTGAGTTGTCTAAAAAGTTTTGGGTGGCACCTGCTGTATTGGTACCTTCGCCGATCAAACCAAATTCTACAGGAGAGCGGCTGCCCGGAGCCATCGCATTAAGATGGGACAAGGTAAATGAACTTTTGGTCCCATATTTGGTTGTCAGGCTGGTACCGAGAAATACAGAAGGAAGATAAGTAACGATCTGTTTGGTCATAGGAGAATCAAAGATCTGCTGACCTACAGTAAGTTTGACTCTTTTATTTTTATAAAAGATCTGGTTTTCAGTGGAGATACTTTTAGGTGAGAGATCATCGCTTAAAAAGCGTCCGGCACCCACGATGGTTTCATTAGGATTGAGTTCATTGTTTTGCAGCTCTCTGACGTGATACAACGCAGTATGAAGCCCTATGTTGTAAAGTGTCGGAGTCGTATATTTTAGGTGACCGCCTAAAGCACTGGCATCGATGTTGTAACGTTTGTTAGCCGTATCAATATAGGCCGGGTCAAAAATATTATAGATTCTAACTTGTCCTGAAAGCTCTCCATATGCTGATTTTTCAGATTTGGTTGGTTGTGTATCTTGGGCGATCACAGCGGGTGAAAGCAAAAGGGAAAATGAGGTCAATAGTGTTAAAAGTCTCACGAATACTCCTGTATATAGTGGTTGTTGACTACATAATATTATAAAAAATTATAACGAAACATTAAAATTTTGCTTTAATATGAAATATCAGTCAGTTTTTGGATGCTAAAAGCTGTTTGCTGCTATTTGTTTAGTGTGCTATAATTGAGAAAAAATCAGGAACCGCTATGGCACTTTCGATGGATATTATTAAACAATCCTTCTCTTTTTTTATGCAACATATTATAGAGATCTCTTGGAAAATTATTCCACTTATTTTAGTGACATCCTACCTTAGCAATCTGCTTATTGCATGGCTGGATTTTGGGGATGGATTTTTGGATCTCTATTATGCCATAGTGATAAAATCTAACTTTTTTGCGATTCCGATTGTTCTGTTTGTGATACTCATACAACATAAGGTCTATGAGTTGCCAACAAACTTTTCGCAGCTTTTTATGCGTCTGGTTTACAAGCTTCCTTATATCATTGTTCTGACAACGATCGCTACCACCCTCATGTATCTTGCCGCATTTATGTTGATTTTTCCAGCTCTTATCTTGGCACTGAGATTTTCTTATGCATGGATCTATCTTATATTTGATAACTACAACCCGATCAAAGCACTATGGACAAGCTTTAATGAGACCAAAGGGGAGTGGACATTGTTGTGGCAAAATATGTTGGTTGTTACGATCATCTCTTTGATATCAGGCATTGTACTTTTTATTGTGAGTGCCATATTTTTGGATGATTTTTTTATCTCTTGGGTGATGTCAATCTTTTTTAATATGGCTTTTTTGTTTGTGCAGGTTATCTTATACCGTATCTATTCAGAGTTTGGTAAAGATAATGTCGATCACTAAGCTTTAGAGTTTTTCCATGTCGCTTTGAGCTACTATGGCAGGATTGTGAAGATCTTCCCATAAATAGATGATCAGTTCTCGCATTTTAGAAAGCTCCATCTTCTGCGGTTTGTCAGAAGGCAAAAATACGACTTTACTGATTTTGGAAAAGATCTCTTGATAAAGGGGGTCTTTGCAGGTTGCCGCGATCGTATCTAAAAAGGGTTTGCCCATGCCAAGCAGTTTCACGGCACGCTTTTGTTTAAATAGATCCAGATTGGTATCAATACGCATACTGGCCTGACAATGTGTATTAAAAGATTCTTGCGTATTTTTTATCATAGTTTTGATTTCCGGCCAAGAACGATCTTTGTAGATGGTATTGAGATAGTTGTTGTATAAGGATTTGGAATGCATAAGTGCGGAGCGTTTATGATTGTGAACTAAATAGACTTTATCTTTTTCATCGGGTAAGAGGGCATAGAGACTTTTGCCGAAATAACCATCTTCAGAGATAAGATGCGTGCTGGTTCCGCCTGCCTGTTTATAAAAAATCTTTTGGCATCGTGTGGTTTCGCAATGCTCTTTATAGACAAAGCTTTTTTGATGCAGTTGCGAACCCGGGATATTGAAGTTTATCAATACAAGACCCTCTTTTCGCTCGTTAAGCCTCATAATGTTAAGTTCGACCTCTTTATTGGCATAATAACTTGTATAGGTGTGGACCTTTCCAAGCTTTGTGAGGTTGTCACGAAGTTTTGTCGCAGCATAAGCTGAGCTCTTAATGATACATAGCAGTAAAAGCGTTCTTATAAAAAGCATGGGCCCTCCAAGAAATTTTTTGTACATTTTACCATAGTTGATTCTATTGTAATACATAATAAAATATATATTATGATAATATGTTGCCAAACCATACATAAGTAGAGCAGAAAGTGAGAAAGATGAGTTGGTTGGCAATCATAGGCTGGGGATTTGGGATCGTATTTGTAGGCAGCGTGTTGCTGGTTTTTCTTATGTTTGTTATGCCTGCTATTCCTCTTTTTAATGGAGCCAAGGCCGTTAATGCCAAGCTGAGCAATCAATACTATTACCAAAAAGGGGCCGTTGTTTATGTCTCTATGGGAAATTTTTTCAGTTTGGGAGCCCATCCGATAGAGGGTGCCGATCCTAACACCTTTGAAGTACTTAACTATAACTATGCCAAAGATAGAAATGGTATCTATTATCAAGAAGAGCTTCTATCAGGATTGAGTGATCATAACTTACAATTTTTTTCTCCTTATACAAAATTTGGTGATGAACAGACTGCCTACTCTTATGTTAAAGATGATAAAAAGGTCTTTTATCTCGGCGATGAGATGAAACAAGCGGATGCTTTAAGTTTTGAGTATCTGTGGGGCGATTACTCGCTAGATAAGAACTATATCTTTTATGGTGACAAAATGATGAGGCCTCGCGGAGGTTCCTATGATGCTATTAAAGGGGATGAGCAGGCCGATTATATTCGGGTTGATGATACTGTTTACTATAAAGGTGAAAAACTGGTCGGAGTTGATACCCAACATTTTCGAGTATTAAGCAAAGAGCTCTCAAAGGATGCTTACCGTGTCTATTATAGAGGTGAAGCCATAGATCAAGCCGATGCACAAAGCTTTGAACCGATCAATAACTTTTTTTCTAAAGATAAACATAGGCTTTATTACGAAGAAAAGCCTTTACCTCATTCAGACCCGCATAGTTACCAATATATAGATGAATACTTCTCAAAAGACAAGCATCAAGTCTACTACTTTTCAATCATCATTTTAGGTGTTGATGCAATGCATTTTTCTTCTAGCGATGCCTCAAGACTTCAAGGCAGTGATTACAGGTTGCTGTTTGAAAATGAACATGAAGCTCAATTTGTCTTGAAAAAAAACATTGAAGATTCACTAGAGGGCTTTAGTACCTATCATGGGGATGTCTATATTAACAACTATAAAGTTCATGGGGCAAAGAGTGACGGTTTTTTACGTCTCTCATCAGAGGATTTCTTTTACCGTTACGGGCAGAAGATTTTTTACTTGAGTCTAGAAGTAAAAGGTGCAGATGCCGAGAGTTTTGAAGTGATAAGCGGTCGATTTGCTAAAGATAAAAACCATCTTTATTGGATGGGTGATATTGTTGAGGGTGTTGATGTCAAAACTTTTGTGTATCAAGAAGGGATCTATGCCGAAGAACGAAATGACGGTAAGACCTATCTGGTGTATCCCGAAAAGGAGAT
>JBFHUP010000155.1:0-4978 GCA_041589975.1 Sulfurimonadaceae bacterium
ATCAGTTTTTTTGCATGGACCTCGCCATTAATTTTGCCATTTCGTCCCACTGTGATTGAAGAACTTGAGTGAATGGTGCCTTCAAAGTTTCCATCAATATAAAGTGAGCAGGTGAGTTCCATCTCTCCTTTGATAGTAGATCCTTCCGTAATGATGGTTGTGTTACTATGCTCTTTTGATGGTTGATTCCCGTTATTAAATACTGCCATGCTACCCTCTTTTCTTGTTTAAAAATCTTTTTGTAATTCTTTGCAGACCAATGCACAAAACGTGTTGGATCAAGAACTCTTTGGATATATTGGATCTCATAATGAAGGTGAGGTCCACTACTAATTCCTGTATTACCAGTATACCCAATTAAGTCCCCTTTTTTGACAAATTGGCCCGCTTTTACCGCAACTTTATTCAAATGTCCGTAGTAGGAACGAAATCCAAAGGAGTGATCCAGGATGATAAGATTTCCGTAACCACTGCGTTTGTTATATCCTGCGAAATTTACCACAGCACTGGCTGTGGCATAGATCGGCGTATTGATCCGAGCTCTCATATCGACACCGCGGTGAAAGACACGTTTACCCAAAGTAGGGTGCGTTCGATATCCATAACCACTTGTCAAGCGAGTGTTCTTTAATGGAAATCCATTAGGAACGTTTTCGAACATAAATGCTACGTTCTGACTGCTTAGTGAGATTGAACCGATACGCTCCATCAATGGGACTTCCAAAGCCTCAGTCTCTGTTTTTTTCAATCCGATAAGTTCTTCGATATCTGTCAGTTTATCAGAAACGATATTAAGTTCCTGACTTTTCTTCTCAATCGCTTTTTCACGAATAGAGAGATCTTGCATCAACTTCTCATTTTTTCTTTCAAGAAGTTGATAGGCTACTTTGGCTGCTTCGGTTTTTTTTGTAATGGTATCTAAAGAGTAATTGAGATAAAAGATAAAAAAAGCACCCAAAGCAAAAATAACAACAATAGCCAAGGCCCCATACAAAGCGATCTTTTTGATCACTTCATGAAGGTTGTACTGCTTGATACCTTTGTTATCATTGATAGTAATTGTAAAACGATTCTTATCCACTCACATCCATTATCTATTAAACTTCTCTAAAAACGCCTCTACAACGACAAAAGAGCCAAAGACTAAAGTCATCTGCTCTTTATCCACTGTTGTAAAATCTTCATACTCTATATCTAAATCATCTAAAGTGGTTTGAAGTATCTCTTTTTCTAGAGCTCTTTCATCAAAGATATCAATGATAAAAAGCTTGTTTATTATCGGTTTAAGTAAAGTCAACATCTCTCGATACGCTTTATCTGCTAAAGTATTATAAACTAAGTTAACTTTAGTTTTTCCAAAATTTTTGATTATCTGCTCGGCGGCCAAGAGATTATGGCCTACATCAATGATGAGATTTTTTTCTAACCTCGTCAATCGGCCAAATAAAGTCCCTATTCTAGCGACATCCAGGCTGTTTTTAAAACCAAGGTGTCTGAGTGCCGCCAAAGCCAAAGAAAAATTTTGAGCTAAATAATCAACCTGATTAAGCCTGAAAAATTGTTCAACCAAAGCCTGATCTGCATTATTTAATGTAATACTGCTTTTACCAAATCCTCTTGTGTCAGACAGATCTTGGAGTACCCCCATCACCTCTGGTTCTTGAGAGGCTGTGATAACAAACTTTTGCACCCCGCGTATCTTTGTAGCAGCTACCTTGCTGATGGTATCGCCTAAAAATTCGGCATGATCCAGACCTATAGGTGTTAAAAGTGTCAACTCATTAGGAAAAACCGACGTCGCATCAAATTCACCACCCAATCCCGCTTCCAAAACCACAATGTCACACTTCTTAAAAGCGATCATGGCAACCAAGGTGGTAAACTCAAAATAACTCAAACTCGCTTGAAAGGCTTTTGGTAATATCTCTGTCAAAGCATCAAAAGCTTTGTCAAGTTCCTCATCACTCGCCAGATCGCCATTGATCCAAACCCGTTCATTAAAGAGTTTAATATGTGGCGAAGAGTAGTGACCGACGCTGATACCTGACTGCATCAGCATCTGGGCTAAAAAACGTCCCGTCGTACCTTTGCCATTTGTACCAATAAGATGCACAATGCGTGGCACTCTTAATTGATCTTTGATCGTCTCATAGGCCTTATGGATTCTTGTAGGATCAAACTTTTTATAAAAAAGGGGTTTGGATGATAAAAATGACTCAAGTTTCAAGCAGTACTATCCTATTTCGGAAGGATCATATTACGACCCGCATTTTTGGCTTCATAGACATAAGAGTCAGCCGTTTTGACAAGCTCTTCGATACTATCGACATCACTACGCTGACAGACACCCCCGCTGATCGTAAGTTTCAAACGATGCTCTTTGTAGACAAAACGATTTTTCTGCAAGATCAACCGTACTTTTCCGGCAAACTGCTTTCCGCCTTCCACGGTTGTTTCAGGCAGCAGCATCACAAACTCTTCACCCCCAAAACGACCGACAAAATCATTATCTCGAGACTCTTTTTTTAGCACCTTGGCAAAGATTCTTAAAACAGCGTCACCCGCATCATGGCCATAGGTATCATTGATCTTTTTAAAGTGATCGATATCGATAAAAAAGAGGGTAAAGTCCCTGCCGTATCGGCGATAACCAGCATCCAACTCACGGAGTTTTTCCTCTAAAGCCCGTTTGTTATAGACTTTGGTAAGGTGATCTTCACGGACCTGCTTGTTGGCATCTTCAAGATCCGTTTCAAGCATCATAATTTTTTTATCCATAGCAGATATTTTTATCTGCTGAGATTTCACCTCTCTATTAAGAGCTCCCGCTTCCTCTTCTAGGATATCTGCAATATCCAACAGGCGTTTATGGATATCCGTAACCGACTTCTTATCGGTCACATCAAGATTTTCGAGCTCTTTTTTGATCTCAGCCAACTCCTCTTTTTTGATCTCAGACTGTTCAATAATCTGAATCAATCGTTTCGAAACGGCATCTGCTATCTCATCAAGTTGAAAGACGGTATCTTTAAGTGATGCCTTATCCAGATCAATACGCTTACGAATCGCATATTTAATATCAGAATGCATCCCTTCCGTATCCAACACATTGACATCTTTGCGAATCTGAGAAGAGATCACGGCAATCTCATCATCCATACCAGGAGCAATCGAAGGAACCAAAGACGCAACCAAAAGTTTACCCACGATATCAGGAATATGCAGCTCATGATCAGCACTGTATCCATCAACCAAAGTATGTACAGATTTTTGCAGATCCTCTTTATCGACATCACCTAAAACAGCTAAACGTTCCAAGTAGCTGTCGTCATAAGTGGTCAAAAAATCGATCCACTGCTCTTTGAGTTTGTCAACCGATGCGGCGTTTTGGACCTTTTCGATATTTTCCGCTGTATGACGGGCAATGATAGAGAGCTCTTTATTATGCATCTGCTCCGCCACTTGAGCCATACGCTTGATCAAAATCAACATTGATTGAACCAAAGCTTCTGAAGATTGTGGAGCCATACGGGCAATTTTGCCGTTAAGGTAAGCGATCAGTTCATCTACATTTCTCAGGTGATAGGTCTTAAGCTCTTTTTGGAGGTTCTGATCAAGCTTTTTAAAATAGATATCAAGCTGGTTGCACTCTTCGAGTACCAAGCCTGATTTTTTTGCTTCACGACAGAAGGATTCTTGATAGTTTTGCGGGGTTAAAACTCTACCCTCACGTTTCATCGTACTCAGTGTAGACTTAATAACCTCCGAAAGACTCATCACATACTTCCTTCCACAGCAAGTTTTACGATTAAGGCATCAATGGCTTTGAGTGATGCCGCTTTAATGGCCTTAAAACGGTCACTGTCAGATACCGTCGCATTAGGTTCAATACCGAAGTCAAATTGACCTGTTACATTATAGCTGTTTTTCACCCCTTTTGTATTTCGGGTAATGTTTAGTGTTGTTGAGATACGTTTAGCAATCACATAACCATCGGCATCATACTCAATGGAGGATTCATCTATTTTTTGAAGTTTGACATCCAGATGGGTCATAGAGTATTTTCTATCCGATGTCACCACCCTAAAACGAGTCATCAAGGCTTGTAAAATAGCATCTTTGATAATAACGGTATTTTCAGGGTCTTGAGAATAAGCATCAACGGTAACAGAGACTTTTGATCCTAAAACACCTTTTGCATAGTGAGCCGTTGGTTTATATCCACATCCAGTGACAATAAATACCAACAGCAGTAAAGGTGTCAGAACTCTCATACTATTTCACCACGATATTGACTAGCTTATTGGGAACTACAATCTCTTTAACAATCGTTTTGCCCTCGATCCATGTAGGAATCTGCTCTTTGGCTGTTGCAATAATGGTATCCTTATCAGCTCCGATAACCACTTCGATCTCAGCACGACGCTTACCATTGACTGTTACAGCCAAAGTTACAGAACTTTCGACAAATACCTCTTCTTTAATAGTAATAGGCTGAAAGTTGGCACGTTTAAAAAGTTTTTCACTTAGCTCCCATGTTACATGGGGGATGATTGGCTCCATAATAGCAAGCAGGATAAAATACCCCTCTGTCCAGACATCTTGGTTATCTTGTTCGCCTAAAGCATTGAGTGCTTCCATCACACCTGCGATCATCGTGTTAAAGGTATAACGCTCATCATAAACCTCATGTGCACGTTTAAGGGCTTCATAGACTTTCTTACGAGCCTGTTTTTCCTCTTTAGAAAGTTTATCATGATCGATCTTTGGAAGCTCAGTTGTCTCATTAGCATTGTCTGAACGTGCTGCAAAACGCTTAATAAATCTATACGCTCCCTCAACACCACTGTCATTCCACTCCAATTCTTGTGTTGGCGGTGCTGCAAATAGCATAAACAGACGGGCTGTATCCGCTCCATACTTCTCGATCAAAGCATCAGGGTCAACCACATTACCCTTAGATTTCGACATCTTTGCC
>JBFHUP010000156.1:0-4956 GCA_041589975.1 Sulfurimonadaceae bacterium
ACCGATAATCCTCCCTTTGACTTAGCAAAAAGAGTATACGACACCAACTTTGTGCATCTTCATGCTTTTTTAGAACCGCTGATTCCAAAACTCAAAGATCAAAAGTCGGGACAAGTAGTCTTTATCTCCTCTTTGGCATCATTGCTGACGATGCCTACTTCCATCATCTATGGTAGCAGCAAAAGAGCTATGAATGCTTATGCTGAAGGACTTCGATACATGTTACGTCCTTATCATATTTCTATCACAACGATCAAACCGGGCTTTATTGTCTCAGAACTTACTGATAAAAATAGTTTCAAAATGCCATTTATCATGCCGCTTGAGAAAGGGGTTGCTATAATCGCTAGAGCGATAAAGAAGAAAAGACGTATCTACGCCTTTCCATTTAGGTTTGTCATGATTATAAAGTTTCTCAATCTACTTCCAAGTTTTCTACGAGAACGGATCATTATCGCGAAAAGTTTTGACAAAAACCTCTAAAAGGGTCTCTATGTTTTCCAAAAAAAAAGGTGATCTTGCCGAAGAGCAAGCAGTAAAATACCTCAAAAAATCGGGCTATAAAATCATAGGTCGTAACTACTTTGCCAAAAAAATGGGTGAAATTGATATCATTGCGACCAAAAAGAGTGTTTATCACTTTATCGAGGTTAAATCGGGAACCGATTTTGATCCCATCTATAATATCACGCCTTCAAAACTCAAAAAAGTGATCAAAAGCAGCCAACTTTATCTCAAACAACACCGTATAGATTCGGCATTTTGTATCGATGCTATCCTCATTAAAAATGGGACGATAGAATTGCTCGAAAACATCACGATTTAAGCTTGGATGCATCAAATAGGTTCTATAATATAGAAGCGGTTAAGTTTACCTAAGTATAATTTAATCATTAAATAAAAAACCAAAATTCATTAAGGAATAACAATGGGCAAATATATTGAACTTACTTCAGCAAATCTAGATGAGAACATCAAAGAGGGTGTAGCATTAGTAGACTTTTGGGCACCATGGTGTGGTCCTTGTCGTATGATCGCTCCGGTAATTGAAGAGTTAGCTGAAGATTTCGATGGAAAAGCTAAAATCTGTAAAGTAAACACGGATGAAGAACAAGAACTGGGTGCTAAATATGGCGTACGTTCTATCCCGACTATCATCTTTTTTAAAGATGGTGAGATCGTTGATCAAATGGTCGGTGCAGCTTCAAAACAGGCTTTCGAAGAAAAACTTAACGCATTATTAGCATAATTTTTCTATGGCAGAAAAGGCGACACGTCGACGTAGCTCTTTTTCTGTCACTCTGGTTTTTGCCTCTTTTTTCGGGGCAGCTATGATAGGTATCGCTTTCGCCTATTTCAACTTCAAATTTGCCGAATACAAATTTATCAATTTCAAAGAATGGGTGCTTTATGAGAAGAGTGAACTCTTTGTACCAAACCAACCCAAATATACACTTTTAATCTACAACTCCAAAACTACAGCACCACAAAAAATTTTAAATATAAAAGATCAGGAGCATCCTGTACTGGCTTTAGATTTTGCCCAACAAAAATTCGACAATGTATCAGGCATTACCTTTTTGACCGCTCCCACCAATACACTGCTGAGTATTATTCAAAGGCTCAATATTTATAAAGTCCCTTCTGTCGTAATTATAAAACAATCCAAAGAGACTCTTTATAAACAAGATAGTATGATTACTGTAATTGAATAAAGTGTTCAATTAGAGAAACTAAAGGAATCGTATGCTAGATTTAGCGATTATCGGAGGAGGACCTGCGGGTCTTACAGCAGGTTTATATGCCACACGCGGTGGTTTAGAAAATGTCACGATGTTTGAAAAGGGAATGCCGGGTGGTCAGATCACCCAAAGTAGTGAAATCGAAAACTATCCGGGTGTTACGGGTGAGATCACCGGAATGGATCTGATGATGCCCTGGCCGGAGCAGTGTCAAAAGTTTGGGCTAAAACATGCTATGAAAGAGGTCAAGCGGGTCACTAAAAACGGGGATCACTTTACCGTACATCTCACTGACGGCACTTCTGAAGATGCCCTGTCGGTTTTAACCTGCACCGGTTCAACACCCAAACGTGCTGGTTTTAAAGGCGAAGATGAGTTTTTTGGCCGTGGTGTCTCAACCTGTGCTACCTGCGACGGTTTTTTTTACAAGGGTAAAGAAGTTGCCGTTATTGGCGGTGGTGATACAGCCATTGAAGAGGCCTTTTTTCTCTCCAAGATCTGTACAACGGTGCATCTCATCCACAGACGTGACACTTTTAGAGCCGCACCCAATACGGTCAAACGTCTTAAAGAGACAGCAAATATCAAACTCATTTTAAACTCTACGCCCGAAGAGGTCTATGGGGATAAAATGGGTGTTACGGGTCTGAAAGTCAACACTCCTGACGGTTTGTTGGATCTGCCCGTTCCGGGTGTTTTTACCTTTGTCGGAAACAACATCAATAACGAAGTTCTTTTACAAGAGGATGGTAGTTATCTGTGTGAGATGAATGAGTGGGGACAGGTCAAAGTCAATCTTAAGATGGAGACATCTGTACCCGGTCTGTATGCCAGCGGTGATATGCGTGAAGATGCCCCGAAACAAGTGATCTCAGCAGCGGGTGATGGAGCTGTTGCCGGTATCAGTGCCATTGCCTACGTCGACCACAAACAAAACAGTTAAAAACACAAAAAGACCTATGATCATACACTTCCATAGGTTTTTTACAACCGCTTATCACCCTCCTCTTAACTCTTTAAAAATAAATGCAAAAGTTAAACTATCTAAAGTAAATATTTGTTAGAATGACATTACTTGAATCTTCCAAAGGAAATAAAAATGGAAACTTTAAAAGTTGGTGTTTTTGGTGCGACGGGCCGCGTTGGGCAACTGATCATTGAATCACTAAGACTTGATAAAAACGCAGGTGTATCCACGGTATTTGTCAGAAATGGGTTAGATTTTGCTATCGATCCATCCGTACTGATTACCAGTGATATAAATGCCTTTTTAAAAGCTTGTGATGTAGTTATAGATTTTTCACTCCCTGAAGCGTGTGAAAAACTTTTAGAAGCGAGTTTGAATCACCCCAGACCTTTAGTCATTGGTACGACGGGTCTTTCGACACACCAGCTTAATCTCATGGAACAAGCCAGCCAAAAGATGCCGGTACTTTATGCAACGAATATGTCTTTAGGTGTGGCACTTTTAAACAAACTTACCTATTTGGCTTCACAAGCCTTAGAAGATTTTGATATCGAGATCGTAGAGATGCATCATAAACATAAAAAAGATGCTCCTAGCGGTACTGCTTTGACACTGGGTGAACATGCAGCCAAAGGACGCGGTCAAGACCTAGATACAGTACGTGTTTCAGGACGCGACGGTAACATCGGTGAACGTACCAAAGATGAGATCGCCGTTATGGCCTTACGGGGTGGTGACATCGTCGGTCGTCATACAGTCGGTTTTTACAATGATGGTGAATTCATTGAACTAAACCATACCGCTACCAATAGAGCAACATTTGCCAAAGGTTCAATCAGAGCTGCCAAATGGCTTGTAGATCAAGATAGCGGTCTGCACTCCATCAGCCAATGTTTAGGACTTGACAATGTTTGATAGAGAGCTTAACGAGGAGTGTGCGGTAGCGGGTGTTTTTAATATCCCCAATGCTGCCAAACTGGCCTACTTCTCTCTTTTTTCACTCCAACATCGCGGTCAAGAAGCTGCCGGAATTTCCAGCAGTGACGGTAAAAAGATGCATACGATTAAAGATCGTGGTCTGGTTACTCAAGTATTTGATGATCAAAAGCTTGGAACCCTTAAAGGACATATGGCAGTAGGACACACCCGCTACTCTACGGCTGGTAATGACTCTATCTTAGATGCTCAACCAGTTTATGCCCGTTATGATTTGGGTGAAATAGCCATCGTTCACAACGGAAACCTTACCAATGCCCAATCGATCCGTGACAAACTGATCTCCAAAGGTGCCATTTTCCAGACCTTTATGGATACCGAGAACATGATCCATCTTATCGCAAAATCAGATGAAGATAAATTGATAGACCGTATCATTGATGCGGTTAAAAAGATCGAGGGTGCCTACTCTATGATTATCCAGTCACGCTCAAAAATGTTCGCAGTACGTGATCCTCATGGCTTCAGACCACTGAGTCTGGCTAAGATGGGCGAAGGCTACGTCGTAGCCAGTGAAACCTGTGCTTTTGATCTCATTGGTGCAGAGTATATCCGTGATATTAATCCGGGTGAAATGCTTATCTTTGAAAAAGGTCAAGAGCCGGTTTCCATGCAGATCCAAGAGCCAACACCCAAACGCTGTATCTTTGAGTATGTCTATTTTGCTCGTCCTGACTCTAATGTGTATGAACAAAATGTCTATGCTCTGCGAAAAAAAATGGGTGAGATTTTAGCCAAAGAGTCGCCTGTAGAAGCAGATATGGTTATCCCGGTACCTGATGGTGGGGTTCCTGCTGCCATAGGTTATTCTCAAGCCAGCGGTATTCCGTTTGAAATGGCTATCATGCGTAATCACTATGTAGGACGTACCTTTATCGAACCAACCCAAGAGATAAGAGATCTTAAGGTCAAGATGAAACTGAGTCCCATCCGTAAGATGATTGAAGGCAAACGTGTCATTATCATCGATGACTCCATTGTGCGGGGAACAACGTCGAAAAAGATCGTCAGAATGCTTAAAGATGCCGGAGCTACTGAAGTACACTTCCGTGTTTCATCTCCACCGACAACTGATCCCTGTTTTTATGGTGTAGATACGCCAAACAAAGAGAAACTTATTGCTTCTCACATGAGCAATCAAGAGATCTGCGATTATATTGAAGCCGACTCTGTGGCTTATCTATCTAATCAAGGCCTTTTTGACAGTGTATCCAATGATGATGATACTTACTGTACAGCCTGTTTTACGGG
>JBFHUP010000157.1:0-4920 GCA_041589975.1 Sulfurimonadaceae bacterium
GATACCACCTCGGATGGCCTTGCCCTCTTTGTAAAAGCTTGTTTGGCTGGTCCATAAAAGCTCTTCTTGATTATGCGGTTTATAATAAAAGATGTGCCCACCATGAAGGGCGATTTTAAGGTGGGCATGGTTGTTGTTGATATCGAGGTAGGTAAAGCCATGCTCCAGCTGTTTGGTTTCTATCATAGGTTACTGCTATTATTGGTGTTGTGTTAGGGATTATACAATGATCTCATATAAAAACGTGGTCATAAAAGCGGCAATATAGATAATGATTTTAATACCGGCCATATTGAAACGTTCATGGGAATATTCGCTAACGGGTTCCAGTGATGCATCTCCTTTTTTCTTTTGGAACTGTACCTTATATCTACGCAGAAAACTTAAGGCTGCTATTTTGATGAGATAGTATGTGATGCAACAGATACTAAAAAAATGAGATACTTTCATGATGGACTCCTTTAAATCTTGCTAGATGATCTCCTTGTCAAATCAAAAAATGTCTTGATATAAAAGAGATCGGCCAATTTGCACTGGATATAAAAAGCAGAAGAAAAAAAGAGCTATGGAGTTGATCTATTTTTTCCTTGGGATAAGCTTTGATTTGAGGCTGTGTTAGGTGTTACTAACTCTATTTAGGGTATAGTTAACGTCATACGAAGGCAATGCAAATCAGAGGGAATAAGAGGAACTAAAATGGGTGAGTATTTGGAAACATTTTGGAAAGAGTATGCAGATCTTATCATGACGGTAAGTTATAACGCATTAATGATTATAGTTGTACTGGTGGCGAGTCATTTTATCGCTAAAGCACTGCATCGTTGGGTCCACAAAACCAATGAGCGTTTTGAAAGATTTGATGAGACATTGGTTCCTGTGCTATGTACGGGGGCTTCAGTTGCTGTTTATGCGGTAGCTCTTGTTATTATCCTTGACTTTTTCGGAGTTAATACTACGAGTATCATTGCACTGTTAGGTGCTGCAGGTATCGCTATTGCACTGGCTTTAAAAGATACATTGAGTAATATTGCAGCAGGTATGATGTTACTCATTCTAAGACCCTTTCGTGCGGGCGAGTACTTAGAGTGCGGTTCGGTAAACGGTACGATAGTTGAGGTGGGACTTTTTACCACGATTTTAAAAACACCTGACGGACTGTTTGTATCTGCCCCCAACAGCAGTTTATGGGGATCACCGATAAAAAACTTTATGAAAAACGGTACACGTCGGATGGATCTGGTCGTAGGTATCTCTTATGCGGATTCTATTGATAAGGGGTTTGAAGCATTGCACAATGTGATTAAAAATGAGACCCGCTTTTTGGATGATCCTGCACCCAAAATCATGGTGCAGGCTATGGCTGATAGCTCAGTAAATCTACAGCTGAGAGCCTGGACAAAGATAGAGGATTATTGGGATACCTATTGGGATGCTAACAAACGCATCAAAGAGGAGATTGAATCAGCGGGACTTACGATCCCTTTCCCACAACGGGATCTGCATGTTTTTAATGTAACATGAGTTTGGTTCATGCTAGATGGTTTATACCGTTTCGAATATTATAATAAAAGAAGGAGTTGTTAATGAAGACGTTTTTAATCAGTTGGTTGTTGCCTTTGGCTATTTTGATGCCACTTATGATCTTGCTTGCGATCAATGTTGAAAAAGAAGATTTCATCAGTGCCTACTTTATAGGACTGGTTTTAGCTACATATATCACTAAACTTGACAGGTTTTTGCAGATGAAAGCGTTTTCTTTTAAAGTGATCATGAAAAACCTCTCCCCTTTTGACGAGGGCAGGGGTGTTTGGGAAAACTACTTTGCAGTGATGATTGCATCGGCCATCATTATCCTCATTATCAGTTATGCCTTTAAGATTTTTTATATTCAGCCTATGCTTATAGCGTATACAGGGTATGCATTGATACTTCTTGTCTTTGCTAAATTGCCGGATTTTATCAATGATGATATGAAGAAGGAAAAAAGTACACCTGCGAAAGTTAAAAAAGCAGCAGCGGCAAAGCCTAAAAAGGGTACAGCTCAAAGCAAGTAGTGCATCTATGGCTACATCACTATATAGAGTTAATGTACTTTAGATATAACCACTAAATAGGTGATTGTTACATGAAGTTATATGATTTTTCACTATAATACACCTAAAATCAGATTGGAGCCTTTATGACTAAAAAAATATTTTTGCCTCTTTTTTTGATCTTGATGGTGGCTGGATGTAGTAGTCCTTACCCGGGTGTTTATGCAAATAGCCCTAAATCGTTTGCCCAACCAAAAGATAGAATGCTCATTAAGAGTGCTGATATCGATATAGAGTTTAGTAGTCCTAAAACGCTAGAGTCAGTGACACAAGAGGTCTTTGAAAAAGTATCAAACTATAAGGGATATATCGATATGTCTCAAAAACGCTCTGAAGATCGTACAGATCTCGTAGCCAAAATCCCATCAACAGCGTTAGATAGTTTTTTAAACCAACTTCATTTAACTGGAGAAGTGGTTAGAAAAACAGTCTACACAGAGGATGTAACAGAAAACTATCAAGACACTCAAGCAAAACTAACAAATCTACAAACAGTACGTGACCGATTTTTAAAGCTCTTGGAGAAGGCTAAAAAAGTAGAAGAGATCATAAAAGTTGAAAAAGAGATCGCTCGATTACAGACTGAAATTGATATCTTACAATCTCGAATAAAAAGCTTAGATGGTCGTATCGCATACTCTGTAGTGAGAATTGAATTAAAAAAAGAGGTCGTCTATGGTCCATTGGGATGGCTTGGAAAAGGTGTGATGTGGTTATTTAAATCCTTGTTTGTTATTGAGTAGATGAGAATTGATAAAACCTAAAACACACTTTTGGCACTGAAGAAGATTCATATAGAAATTTTCATGATATAATCAAAGTTGTTTCATACACCATTTAGGATTATGTTATGGGGATTTGGAGTAATACTGTTCAGAAATATTTTTCTGATAAAAGTATCATCACGCTTAATTATTACGACAAGTCGCAAGAGTCTTCTTATGTCAAACATATGCAAGAATTTAAATCTCATCAGATGCGTTATACCGCTGTGATGACAGCTTTTTTTTATACTACTTTTGTGGTGTTTGATCCTTTTTTGACTGATAATGCTCACTTTTTATTCATTGCACGTATCTATAATGCTTCGATGGTGATGATCTTTCTCGCAGCTCTTACTGCCTCGTTTATAAAAGGGTATGAACGGCTTGTGTATGCTTTGATGTTTTATGCACCGATTCATGCTGCTTTAGGAAATCTCTTTTTAATGTATCATGGTTATGGTGTCTATCAGGCTGCTTACTATTTTTATATGATCTGGGCTTTTGTGGTGGCAGGGTTTTATTTTTTTGAAGCTTTGATTATTAACCTTTTACTGGTTGTTTTTTCGTTTGTTTTTTATGCTGTGGTTGATATCCCTATGATGACTTTGCCCAATATTATAGTGCATCAGCTGTTGGTATTGTGTGCGATACTTATGAGTGGGTTTGCCGCCTATCTTATAGAGTTTAACAGTCGTAAAAGTTACCAAATGCGGATGCATCTTATAGAGGCTAATGAAATGGCCCAAACTTCTGTTAAAGCCAAATCGGATTTCTTGGCTAATATGAGTCATGAGATACGAACACCTATGAATGCGATACTTGGCTTTGTGGAACAATTGTCCAAAGAGGAACAAGATGCCAAACGGCTTAATCTCTTTAGGATCGTTAAAAAGTCAGGCGGTACTTTACTCAGCATCATTAATGATATCTTGGATTTTACAAAAATCGAAAATGGCAAGTTGGAACTTGATGCACAGCCCTGCTCACCCAAATATTTTCTTGAAGAGATTGCGATATTGATGAGTGATGTGCTTTCTGAAAAAGATATCACTTTGGAACTACAAAACCAACAGCGTCTACCTGAATGCATTTATATCGATGAGCTCAGGGTCAAACAGGTTTTGATCAACCTTTTGGGCAATGCAAAAAAGTTTACTGCAAATGGCGGTAAAGTTACGATGCGTATGTCTTATGTCGATGAGATGTTAACTATCAGTGTCGAAGATACGGGTATCGGTATCGCACCGGATCGTATTGATGCTATCTTTAAAGCTTTTGAACAAGAAGACAGTTCAACGACACGCCGTTTTGGCGGTACGGGTCTGGGTCTCGCTATCAGTGCCAAGCTTGTAGAGATGATGGGTGGACGTTTTGATGTCCAAAGTAGTGTGGGTGTGGGCAGTTGCTTTAGTTTTAGTGTTTTGGCACCAGAGTGTGACAGTGCTACGCTTATACACAAAGAAGAGGTTTTAGATACACTCACACAGCCAACTTCCTTTGATTGTCATGTGCTTATTGTGGAAGATAACAGAACCAACCAGATGTTACTTGGTCTGATACTCGATCAGTATCGCGTAAGTTATGAGATCGCTCAGGAGGGACAAGAGGGGATTGATCTGTATAAAAAGCATACCTATCAGATGATCTTTATGGATGAGAATATGCCTGTTATGAGTGGGATAGAGGCCACAAAGCACATCAGAGAGATGGAAAAAATATCCGGTACCAAAACACCGATCATCGCAGTGACGGCTAATGCCTTAACATCTGATAGGCAACGCTTTTTAGATGCAGGTATGGATGGCTATATCAGTAAGCCTTTTGAGGAAAAGGATATTGTTTTGGTTTTAAAACAGTATTGTAGCTGTAACTCTAAGTAGCTTTAATTTCACAAACTAGTCTAAAAAAGTGTCGATAGCTACAGTTAGCTTTGATATAAATTCCATTATATTATTTCTATGCATGGAGAAGATAATGTCAAACAATGAAGTAAAGCCTTTAGAAGAGACAGCTTATCAATTTATAACGTATGAACAAAATGTGGAGTTTAAATATACTTTGCC
>JBFHUP010000158.1:0-4915 GCA_041589975.1 Sulfurimonadaceae bacterium
AGCGTTATACTACTAGCAAAGATGCCAAGATGTCAGAAAAATTGACAAAAGCTTTGTTGCAGGCCTTGGTCAAAGACCAAAAAATTCTGGTAAATCTGGGCAAAAATATCACATGGAAGATGTCGCAGTCAGGAACATTTGCCGTGATGCTAAAGATGGATGAGTACCAAAAACGCATCGGTACAAAAGGAGCCCTATTTAAAAAAGGAAACAAGAATGAGAATGAGGTCTTAGAACAGAAAGTTCTACCTACGATAGCGGCTCCTTCATGGCCTCTTTCTCAAAACTTTCCACAAGAGGTGACGCTTGAAGATGATGTGAAAAAAAAGATTGGAAAGAAACTGGCAGACTATTATGGCGATGATAAAGCGTGCTGGATCGATAGCAGCAGGGCAGATGAGACGTTTCAAGCTTTTAAACTCTCATCAAAATATGTATTAGTGACACAATTGTGCTGGTCCGGGGCTTATAATTTTGTCGAGGCATCATGGGTAGTAACCAAAACAGAAGATCCAAAGGTAAACTATATCGGTACCGTAGGCAATGCTATTCAAGATAAGGATGGTACGATCCGTTTAGAGTCATCTACAAAGTCTCGAGGCTTAGGAGACTGTTGGCGGTATGAAAGATCAGTATGGGATGGAGAGAGTTTTGTGACTTTTTCAAAAGGCACTACAGGGCTATGCCGTGGTTTTGTAGGTGGTGCATGGGATCTTCCTACTCTCAAAGGTGTTGTCAAACCTCAAAAGTTTGAGTAGGTTACATAGATAGGCTGAAACTTTTCTTCCCCATCCAAAACAATATTTTTTTAAAAGACCAAAACAGCTCAACTCATTATAGTGTCAAAAAATCAAACAATTATTAGGTGAAAATATGAAAAGTTCAATGACAGATTATGGACCGTTTAAATCGATCTCAACGGATGACTTTATCGAAAAGATGGAAGAGGGTTATGCCATCATCGATGTTCGTCGTCAGGATGAATGGGATTATTATGGTGTGATCGAAGGGAGTCACAAGATCACTTTTTTTGACGAGACAGGACAGTACGATGTCGAGAAATTCATGGAGGCTTTTACGCAAGTCGTGACGGACAAAGAGCAACCTTTTATCCTAGTATGTGCTCATGCCAACCGTACCAAAAGTATCGGCGAGTTTTTAGGGGGTCCGATGGGCTATAAAAACGTCTATGAACTTGATGGCGGGATCAATTATGGCTGGATCGATCAGGGTTATGGTACGGTTAAATAACTAAGAGAGTTTGAGCTCTTTTTGCATTTTTTGCATCTCATCTTCGGCAGTGATGAGGATCTGTGGGTTTGTTTGTAAAGCGATACCATCTATTTTGTCAGGGTAATCGATAGATCGTAAGATGTGTTTGATCGTCTCTAATCGAGCCTCTTTTTTATTATCCGATTTGATGATATTCCAAGGGGCATGCGGGGTATGAGATGCTTGAAGCATCGAATATTTGGCTTCACTGTACTGCTCCCACAATTCTTGAGCCAAAGCATCCACCTTAGAGAGTTTATACTGCTTCAGCGGATCGACCTGACGGCTTAAAAAACGCTCTTTTTGTTTCTCTTTGGAGACAGAAAAGTAAAATTTTAAAATGGTGATGTCGGATTGCACAAGCATATGTTCAAACTGGGAAACCTGTTCTAAAAAAGTCTGATGCTCTTTAGCCGTACAGTAGCCCATGACAGGTTCTACTCCGGCTCGGTTGTACCAACTGCGGTCAAACAATACGATCTCACCGGCACTGGGCAAATGGGCGACATAGCGTTGAAAATACCACTGGGTTCGTTCTACATCGGATGGGACATTTAAAGCCACGATGCGTGCCCCTCTGGGATTAAGATGTTCGGTGATGCGTTTGATCGCTCCCCCTTTGCCTGCGGCATCTCTGCCTTCAAAGATAATCAGCAGTTTGAGTCCCTTATCTTTGATATGGTTTTGTAATTTTAACAGCTCAATCTGTAAGCGTCTAAGGTTATATTCGTACAGACGTTTTGTCTTGTTCCCCATCACTGTTTCCTTCAAAGTGCATAGTATGATTTGTATTATGCTTAAAAAATCTTTAATTTGCATTATATTGAATTAAGCCTAGATAGTATAAGCTATAAGATAAGCTAATAAGAGGCTAATAATGAAAGTCAATGAAAATCTGAGCTTTTATAAATTTATGCACAAACAGATTCTGGTTATTATTGCCCTCAATGTGGCAACCGCACCGGGTTATCTGCTCATGGGCTATTTATATACTTCCATGATCTATGAGTCTTTGTGGATGCTTTTGATGACCATCATCCCTATCTACGGCTTTTATCTTTACAAACGTTTCCGTCTGGATATGACAATCGCCGAAAAAGATGAGTGGTTGACTAAAGTACGTTATTTTATGTACGTTTATTCAGCCGCATGGACTTTGATGTTTCTTTACTATATCAACAGTGATAATCATGAGATGCACTATATCACGATAGCGACACAGGTGGGCAGTGGTACGGTAGCTGCCACACTATTGGCTTCACAACGAAAACTTTACTTCTTTACTGTACTTTCCATTATGATTCCTTTATCGATCTATTTTCTGGTTATTGGTGCGGTTTTTTCTTATATTTTGGCCTTTTTTACGATGGTCTTGGCTGCGGTACTTTTGTATGCTGCAAAAAATACCAATGACTATATTGTCAAAAGCAATTATCAAGCTTACCATGATCCATTGACATCTTTAGGGAATCGCCGCTATTTTTTGGAGGTGCTGGAAAGCTCGGTTAGAGAGTTTGGCAATAAGTACTCCTATTTGCTTTTGATTGATTTGGATCACTTTAAGACGATCAATGACTCTTTGGGACATGATGTGGGGGATGCACTGCTGTGTGAAGTGGCTCAAAGGATGCAAAAACTCTCATCTGAACATGATAATCATGTGGCACGATTGGGTGGAGATGAGTTTTGTATTTTAAGTGATGCTTTTGACAACGAAGCACTCTGTCTGGACAAAGCCCAGTTTTTTGCCAACAAGATACTTAAAGAGATCAAACAAAATTACATTATCAATGAAAACCATCTTTATATCAGTGCCAGTATCGGAGTGAGTATTGTCAATAACAGCAGCATTGAAGCGGCAGAGTTTCTTAAAGAGGCTGATATGGCGATGTATGAAGCCAAATATCATGGGCGTGACGGGATTATTATCTTTACTGAAGAGCTTTATGAGTATGTACAAGAGAGGCTTGAGATCGAAAGATTGCTCTATTTTGCGATTGAGCATAAAGAGATAGAGCTATACTACCAACCGCAAGTGGATCATGATGATAAGATCAAAGGGTGTGAGATTTTAGTTCGATGGTTTAGTGAAGAGTTGGGTACGGTATCACCGGAGATTTTTATCCCTATTGCTGAGAGTTCAGGCTATATTATAGAGCTTGGCGAATATATCATGAAAGAGTCCTTTAAGACCATTCAGGATTGGTCCAATAGATCTTTAGATATCAAATCTGTTTCTATCAATATCAGTATGCGACAAATCTTGAGCCAAGGTTTTATAACAATTGTAGAAAAACTGCATAAAAAATATATTGGTGACACCTGCAAGATTCAGATCGTTTTTGAGATTACAGAGACCAGTTCGACAGAAGACTTGGCTCATCTTAAAGAGACGATTGAATATCTTAAGCAGTATAATATTCTTTTTTCTATTGATGACTTTGGAACAGGCTACTCATCCATTAGTTATCTGAGTGAAGTCTCCTTGGTAGAGCTTAAAATTGATAAATCCTTTGTCGATCGCGTTTCGGAAGTGAAACAAAACAAGCTCATTAAATTGATGGTAGATATTGCAAAAAATCTTGAGCTTACAGTTGTAGCTGAAGGTGTAGAGACGATCTATCAGCGTAAAGCCTTAGATAGCCTTGGTTGTGACCTCTATCAGGGCTTTTTATTTTCCAAACCTCTGACTAAAGAGGGTTTTGAAAAGTTGTTTCATATCTCCTAGGATTCAAACTTTTTAAGTATAACTAAAACCTCATAGTGCCAACTGTGAGCAAACATATCAAAAAGTTTTATTGATTCGATCGTGTAGTCGTTGTTTAAGATTTTCAGATCCTCTTTGAGTGTTTGGATATTGCAACTGCTGTAGCATAGATATTGCGGAGCGATCTCTAGAAGTGTCTGGCAGAGTCTTTTTTGTAGGCCTGCTCGTGGGGGATTGACGATGATGAGATCAGGTTGAGAACTTTCATGGATAAGATTGGCATCTAAGGTTTTGAAATTTATCTCTACGCCAAGTTCTTTGGCCGATGTTTGGGCCGCTTTGATGGCTTGGGGTGAGATTTCAATACCCGTGACACGGTTATTTTGGGTAGCCACATGCAAAGCAAAACCACCCACCCCGCAAAAGAGGTCATATATAGTTTTAAAACGGTGTTGTTTGACAAAGGTTTGCACCTCTTTATAGAGTTGTGATGCGACATCGCTGTTGGTTTGAAAAAAGCTTTGGGCCCTGATAAAAAGAGGGACCTTATTCAAATAGGTTTTGAGATTTTCTTCTTGGGTCAGATAGATCTCCTGGTTACCTTCGAGTACTGCCATGTGGATAGGCTGGATATTGACACTGACGACTTTAACATTAGGAAATGGCTCTAAAATACGATGTAGATGCTCTTTAATGGCAGGGATATATTTCTGGCTTTTAAGGACAAATCGAATCATAAAAGTATCACTGTGTTCCTCATGTGTTACTAAGATATATTTGAGTTCCCCCTTTTTCTTTTCGATCTTGTAAGGCGTGATCCCCGCTATTTTGATCCAGTCTCGAAGTGTGCTTAAAAGTTTTTGCATCTTTGGACTGTATAAAGGACACTCACAAAGATCGATCTCTTGGTTCTGATGATTGGTGATGCCGAGTATC
>JBFHUP010000159.1:0-4912 GCA_041589975.1 Sulfurimonadaceae bacterium
CAACCAACCCTATAGGATACCCACTTCCGTCATACTTTTCATGATGACTGTAGCAAATAACGGCTGCCGCCTTTAGATAAGGACTTTGTGCATATTTGAGTCGGTCATAACCAAAACGGGCATGCCTCTTAACGATCTCAAACTCATTGTCATCCAACTGATCCTCTTTAAGCAGTATCGCGTCCGGAATATCGAGTTTACCCAGATCATGCAGCTGTGAAGCATGAAAAACCGTATCAACAATACGTTCACTAAGCCCGGCTGCCTTGGCTAAAAGCTTGCTGTAGTGGGCAATGCGTAGTGTATGTTTGCTATTTTTATAATCCTTACCTTCAAGTGCCAAGCTTACCAGTTCAAAATACTCTGTCACATTATTTTTTGACACCTCTAAAGCAGTGTTAACCGCATCCTCCACCAAATAATTTTGGTCCGCTAAGAGTGATTGAGACTTTTTAAGTTCTAAGGCATGAAAGATTCTTGCTTGGAATAAAGAAGCGTGTAGAGGCTTCGGTAAAAAATCAAATGCACCCAGATGTAAAGCCTTAGCCTGAAGTTCTTGAGTATCCAAGGCATTTAACAGTACGATAAGAGGCATTTCTTTAGAGACCGTATGCCTAAAAGTCCTAATAAAGTCACATATATCGCTGTCTACACTCAGTGAGTCAACTACCGCAGCATCAAAACGTACAGATTGACAAGTTTGCAAAGCCTCTTCTTGCTTTGTAAAGCTTGCAATCTCCAAAGAGAGATCTTGTGCCAATGCTTTTATAGTTTCAAGCTCCTTATTATTGACATTAAGAGAGAGCAACTTCATACCGCTTAGGTTCATAGAGATATCTTTTAAATTTTTCAAATATTATAGCACCCTTTACTTAGCCCGTAAATGCTACTTATTTTTAGAGTCATCTATTTAAGAGCACTTTTTACAAAGAGTTCAACTTAAAAGAGTAGAATTTCAAAAACAGAAGTTTTATGGAGATTCAGATGGCAGAACAAAACAACAAGAGTGTACCAACACTAAACACCATCCAAGAGTACATTGACTTTTATGAGGGTCAAAACTATAAAAAAGTCAAAGACAGTGTCAGTAATGGCGTACGCAATATTGCTTTAAGAATTTATACACCTGATTTTTTTTCTGAAGTCACATTAAAAGAGATCAATGAGAAGGTCTTTGTAACCGTGATGCGTAATGGTGAAATTGTTTCGGAGTAAAGGAGAAAAGCATGGGAGGATTTGAAGGCGGTGATGAAGCAGGTTTCTGGGATGAGATACCGCAAGGCAGATCTGAACGCTATCATGAAACCCTGCCTAAGCTTTCAATCTCTGTAGATGAGACCACCCTACTTTGTTTCAACGCTGCCCCTACAGAGAGCTTTAGCGTAGTATGCTGCGACCAGGCAGTACCACCAAACAATCTACTTTTTTTGGCTTACACTACCTTGTATAAGCAGACGCAGGATGATGATCTGCTTGACTTTTTTTGCGAGCATCAAGTAGCTATCACGACAGATAAACAAAGCTTTGAGGCTCTTGATGATCAAGCAGTTGTTGCTTCTTTTGTAGATTTAACAAACGATGTGTGTCAGCTCTTACTTGATGAGCATGAAAAAAGCGAAATTATTGAAGAAGTATTAAATCATCACTAAAGTGATGAAAAAGAAGATTCAGCCTTAAGGTTCAAAGGCCAAATCATAAAAAATTGAGTTTAAAAAGCAGATTAACGTTTAACTGTAGCGTGGTTACACCCATCTAACATGATACGATCTTCTTCAAAAACTTCAAGCCACTCTACCAGATGTTCTTGAGTCAGAACGATCCCTTGACGCTTCGTATCTAAAGCGATATCAGTTGCCGGTTTTACATTTTTTAGGTACTTTCGAGCCTCTTTAAGAAGCGTCATTTGTATCTTTGCATTGATCTTACTCATCTGAAATCCTTTGGGTTTTTCTGATCCTATAGTTAAAGTGTAGCCAATCTATGCTTGATTAAGCTTTACATATCTAGATTTTTTTCAACTTTTAAGCAGAAAAGCTTCAAATCTACCTATACTGTTATAACTCTGATTCTTTCAGAAAGTTTTCTTTGTAACACATTTTGCATAGACATCAGAGTTCCGCCTGAAGATGGACATGCCACACAAGCCCCTTGATATTCGATATAGACCAAGATAAGGTCATTTTTCTCTTCAACATTCATCAGCTCCAAATCACCATTATCTCTTTGTAAAAAGCCTCGAATATCCTCATCTAAGACTTTATCAATGATATTGATCTTTTCAGTTAGCGTCAACGCTTCAAAATTTTCTACAACATCCATTATGTTTCCTTTTATCAAACTTGTAAATTTTTATCGCATTGTAGCTGATATCGCAAGATTCGTACCAGTAAATTCACAATAATAACACTTTTTAATCTACCCTTAATATTATCACAATTATGGGCTTTACACAAACCATCTAGATCTGAGAAGAGATCTTTTCAAGCATAGTCAAAACCTCTTTTAAAGATGCTTCTTCATCATTTGACTCTTTAAAGCTCTCATCGATACGATACTTTAATCCTTTATCCTCGCAATATCGGATAAAAGCTTGCAGAGCTTCATGATGCGTCACACAGTTACTATCAGATTGCTGCAATGACGGATCACTTAAAAAAAAGATCGGTAACTGCTTTGACGTATGCAATAAATTAACAAGATCATACTCTATGGATTCAGACCTAGAAAACAGGACATCATAAAACTGTTTTTGCTCTTCCCTGAGATTGATATAGGGTTGATGAGCATACACAGCATTGGCTTGATTTAACACAGCATGAAGAATCGCCCCATAGCCGCCCATCCCTTTTCCGTAAAAATAGATATGATCTTCACAATCATGCTCCAAAGCCAAGCTGTCTACAAGCTCCTGCATCAGTTTAATGAGAAAAAAATCACCCTCTTCGCCCAACCAACACGATCCTTTATTCTGGGAACCAAAGGTATCCAAAGGCGTTAAAACATTCCACATTTTATGTTCAAAATGCAAAGGGTGGGATTCCCCTTTATCATGCAAAAGGACAACTAATGGGACAAAATTGGAAATCAATGCGGCAGGCGTAAAGCGGTAATAGAGTCGTCGCCCTTGGTCATCCTCTTTGTAATGAAGATCTTGGGCTTCTAGGTTCATTGTTTCCAGTGTGCGTACTCTACTTTAAGTCTTTCTATCAATTCATGAAATTTGGAAATGTCTGTGGCTCTTGAAAGCAGATGAGCTGGGATTTGGTTATTCATAACGGTCTCTGAAAAGTTTGCCTGCTCCTCTTGGCTGACACCCTCTAAGACATTGACTAAGTTTTCAAACTCATCTTGAGATAGCGGGCTGATCTCATCTTTAAAGCTCGTAATCCACTCTACGGAATCTTTATTACTTAAAAAAGTCATATGAATTCTCAAAACGATATCATTTAAACTCATCTTCTATTCTCCTTGTAAAGATGACATTTTACAATAATTTCTCATGACAGCTACAGACAAGTTGAGCGTAGTTCTTGCCTGAGACGATCTGACTCTAAATACATCGTCCACCATTTTGAGAGGTCTAAAGCAAGCTGGGACTCTTTATCATAAACAATTCGCTCAAAATCATCTGCACCCATATCTTCCAAAGCCTTGGCAAGATCTGCCACACAATCTACGGGATATTCATCTGAGATAGCACACTCCAAAATATGATCCGGAACCTCAAGACCCAACTCTGTTAAAACATAAGCATAAAGCTCACAGTTTTTTCTTTGTTGCATCTGCTGATTATATGCGGGCATGGTTAGACCTTTTTGCAGATTATACCCTCTATTATTTTCCTCTCTCCTAACAATTAGAGTTATAGCATGGGGCTTGGTTTATTTTAAGCCTATAAACCCCTAAACATGTTACTATTTCAATAAGAGAGTAGGAAAAAAATATGGGAATCTATGCTTTACAATCACCTGCCGGGGGCTTTTTAGATGAAGATCTGACAAGTTTTAATCAAGTGTTTGATGATTGGTGTGTACAGTTTGAGACGCTTGAAGATGCAGAGCTCATTTTAGAGACCTTAGAAAACAAAAATGAAGTGGATATTGTTGAGATAACACCGCTGAGTTACCCTAAATATTTTTTCCCAAAACTGCAAGGTATTATCCATGCAACACGAGAACATCAAGGTAAAATCATCTGTATTGTAGAGCCCCAAATGGGGGCTAATTTTCGTTTGGCTTTATGCGATTTAAAAACCAAAGAGGTGAGACTACTTAAAACCCGTTATAAAACGGCAGTGGCCGTCGAAGGAGCCTTTGCCAATCTCTCTTTTGAGTTTTAAGCTCTCAATAAGTGCAAAGAAGCAAGAGATATGTAAACTATCAATCCCACTCATGCCTGTGATGTGACTTTTCATAATAAGCACTATCTTCATACGACGCATAATCATCATACGCATCATAATCTACTGTAAATACAGGAGAATAACCCATCTCAGACAACAGATCATCAATCTCTGTTACCATCATTGGCTTCTCTTTGTATTTATTCACAATAACCGAAACATGTTCGTTATCAACGCCACCTAATTCCATTTCGAAAATGATATCAGACAGAGTCATGACTTCCTCGATATACAATAAGATATATAGCAGTGTGCTATGTAAGAATTATATACCGCTTTGAAAGCTTTTTTACTTTTTTTTAGCTGAAATTATTTTATTAATTAAGCTCTGCTTACAAAACTCTTTGATGCTTAAATGTAATAAGTTTCTCGCTTTTAATCCTCTGTTTTAAATTGCAATTGTGTAAGATACAGGTATAAATCTACTACATTTCAAACAAGGAAGAGCGTATGACTTTAGAAGAGATTGAATTGGAGCTTGAGCTGGCCGGTGTCAGCCGCGACAAGATC
>JBFHUP010000160.1:0-4911 GCA_041589975.1 Sulfurimonadaceae bacterium
CATCAATGTACTACTGGAAAAAGACCTTCCCTTGGATAGCGAATCTCTTTTTGAACGACTCATTGTAGGTAAAGAGGGTGGTTACTGTTTTGAACATAATAAGATCTTTTATGAAGTTTTAGACTATCTTGGGTTTAAAGTTCATGCTGTTTTAGGCCGAGTACTGAATAATCATATCAGGCCTGTTGCACAAACCCATCGAGCTACGATTTTGGAATTTGGTGGTAAAGAATATCTTGTGGATGTCGGATTTGGCCCCAACTCTCCACATCTGCCTGTAAGAATAACAGGTGAGTCAACGAAGACGCAAAGAGGAAAAGTTTATCGTATTACGCAAAATGATCATACCTTTTTTTGGGAAGAGAAGCATAAAGATCATTATGTTACGCATTACAGTTTTACACTTTTTGAGGCCTTCGATCCTGACTTTGAAGTGGCTCACTTTTATTCTCACAAGCATCATGACGCTAATTTTGTAAAACATCTTATAGTATCACGTATTTTGGAGGATAGAACCTACTTTTTACGTCATGACAGCTTACATATCATAGGTCCGGATAGAACTGAAATTATTCATATTGATTGTGTCAATAAACTTCAAGAGATTCTGAAAAATTATTTTGAAGTCAATCTGGAATCCAAGCTGTTGGAACGGCTTTATAAACGTATAGAAAAGCAAGTTTGAATTTTTTATCTCAGCTGAACTTTTATTAGATAAAATATGAACAATTTAAAGAAAGTGAAACAATGATCGAGAGATATCCAACAAAACAGATTATGGTCGGCAATGTCGCTGTCGGAGGCATGGCTCCAATCTCTGTCCAATCGATGACTTATTCTGAGACACACAATGTCATGGCTACGGTGGATCAGATCAATCGTTTACACTTTGCAGGGGCTGATATTGTCAGAGTCTCTTGTCCGGATATGCAAGATGCTTATGCTCTTAAAGATATTAAAGCTCAGACGTCATTGCCGCTGGTAGCTGATATTCACTTTAACCACAAGATTGCTTTGGAAGCAGCTAAGTATGTGGATTGTATTCGTATCAATCCAGGCAATATCGGAAGTAATGATAAGGTCAAAGAGGTTGTTAAAGCGTGTAAGGATCACAATATCCCTATTCGTATCGGAGTTAATGCAGGAAGTCTGGAAAAAGAGATCGAGAACAAATATGGCCCGACTTCAGAAGCGATGGTTCAATCGGCTTTGTATCATATTGGAGTATTAGAAGATCTTGACTTTACTAATATTAAAGTAAGTATGAAAGCAAGTGACGTGATTCGTACGGTTCAAGCCTATAGAGGTTTGCGTCCTTTGGTGGATTATCCCTTTCATTTGGGTGTGACGGAAGCAGGGACCATTCATCATGCGACCATTAAATCAGCCATTGGCCTTGGGGCTCTTTTGATCGAAGGTATTGGTGATACGATGCGTGTCTCGATCACAGGAGAGCTAGAACAAGAGATCAAAATTGGTAGGGATATCTTAAAAGATGCGGGTGTGGCTAAAGAGGGTGTCAATATTATCTCTTGCCCCACCTGTGCCCGCTTGGAAGCTGACTTGGTCTCAGCTGTAGCGGTTGTCGAAGAGAAGACCAAACACATCAAGACACCGCTTGATATCTCTGTTATGGGGTGTGTGGTCAATGCTATTGGAGAAGCTAAGCATGCGGACGTTGCTATTGCTTATGGCAAAGGTAAGGGTCTGGTTATGCGTGGCGGCGAAGTGGTTGCCAATCTGGATGAAAAAGATCTTGTGGATAAGTTTTTAGAAGAGGTGGAAGCCGCTGCCAAACAAAAAGAGAGTGAGATGTAATGGAAGCGGGGCTTTATAACCTTAACATCGAACGAGCTGTTTTAAACTCTATTATCTTTGATGCAGCACTCTTTGATGATGTCCATGATGTGATCAATCATAAAGATTTTTATCTTCCGGCTCATCAAGCCTTTTTTAAAGCGATGGAAGAGCTGCATAATGCCGATAAACCTTTGGATGAGGTTTTTATCAAAAAGCATCTGCTGCAGGGGGATGAAAAGAGCAAAAACTTTGATGAAAATGCGATGCTTGAGATCCTTTCGGTCAATCCAATTGCCAATGTTACAGCTTATGTCAGAGAGCTCAAAGATAAGGCAATGAAACGGCATCTGATCTCTATGACCAGTGAGATCAAACGTGTGGCCATTGAAGAGGACTTGCCGGGGCAAGAAGTAGCCGATATGGTCGAGTCTAAGCTTTTTGAGATCACTCAAGATAATGCTCAACTTGATTTTAGAGATGCTCCGGATATTACCGATGCGACCATGGCTTACATCCATGAGATGAAAGAACGAGGTGATTCGGTCTTAGTCGGTGTAGATACCGGTTTTGCTGATCTGAATAAAAAAACAACAGGTTTTGGGGCAGGGGATTTGATCATCTTAGCCGCTCGTCCAGCGATGGGTAAAACAGCCTTTGCACTTAATGTGATGCTAAATCTGGTCAATAAAGGCGACGGAGTAGCGTTCTTTTCTCTGGAGATGCCTGCCGAACAGCTTATGCTACGTCTGTTAGCTGCTAAAACCTCAATCCCGTTACAAAAACTGCGTGTCGGTGATATGGATGACCAACAGTGGCAGACGCTTACGGATGCGAAAAACCACTTGGCCAAACAGCCTATTTTTGTAGATGACCAAGGTTCGGTAAATATCAATCAGCTTAAAAGTAAACTCAGAAAACTTAAATCTAAAAATCCAGAGATCAAGATGGCCATAGTCGATTACCTTCAGATCATGGCCAGTACAGGCAATAAAAGCCGTATCGAAGAGGTCTCTGAGATCTCTCGGGGACTTAAGATGCTTGCCCGTGAACTAAAGATGCCGATCATTGCACTCTCACAACTTAACCGTGGACTTGAATCCCGTGCCGACAAACGACCGATGCTAAGTGATATTCGTGAATCGGGTGCGATTGAGCAGGATGCGGATATTATTTTGTTTGTCTATCGTGATGATGTCTACAAATATAAAGAGGAAAAAGAGAAGGAAAAAGAGGCTGCTAAAGAGGGTAAAGAGTACGTTTCTGACTGGGTAGAAAAAGATGAAGAGGATGCCGAAATTATCATAGGCAAGCAGCGTAATGGTCCGACTGGCTTTGTGAAACTGAAATTTCAAAAGAAGTTTACGAAGTTTGTCAACCATATGGGTAATGAGCTGGAGATCTCCTATGAAAATGTTGATACCAGATCCGCGTCCATGGAAGTACCCCATCCACAACCAGGTAGCAGCGAACCTATTCAGGAAACAGTTGTGAGTATGCCGCCGATTTAAGGATAAACGTGCCATTAAACAATGATACTTTGAGCAAGACATCTTTGTTTAAACGCCCCTCTGATTATCTTCTTTTTAGTTTTGTACTGTTCATCCTTTTAAGCTGGTCGCTGCTTAAATCCTATCAAAGCTATTTAGATCTGAAACGTTTTAGCTGGCATACTTTTGAGGCTACAGTTATATCGGAACAAAAACTTTCTCGTCAATCACGGACACTGTACAAACTTCGCACAGATCACTTCATGTTTAGAACCAGCACCAATGAGCCTTTTATCAATTTAGAGGGTCGCAAGGTCAGTGTGACACTTTTGACTGAAAATATCTCTTTTGTAAAGTACATTAAAGGCTTTTATGCACCGGCACGCTTTGAAGCGTTGCAACGACATAAACCGGTTCGAACAAAACTTATTGATGCTATACATAAAACGCATACATCATCACTGATAGGCAATCTCTACGCAGCTCTTTATTTAGCACAACCCATTCAACAAGAACTCCGGGAGAAACTAACGCAGTTTGGTATTAACCATCTTGCAGCGATTAGCGGGTTTCATCTGGGGTTGATCTCTTTATTTGTTTTGATGCTTGCTAATCTCATCTACAAACCGCTGCACCAAAAATATTTTCCGTTTCGTAATCGTACAAGGGATATCATGATACTTACCTTGGTGATTCTTTTGATCTATGTGGCATTTTTGGAGTTTACCCCATCTCTTTTACGTGCTTTTGGCATGATGCTTATCGGATTTATTCTGTATGATCGAGGATTGTTGCTGCTTTCTTTTGGTTCACTTTTGATGACGGTTTTACTGCTCTTAGCTCTTTTCCCGGACCTTTTTTTCAGTATGGGGTTTTGGCTCTCGGTTTTGGGTGTGTTTCATCTTTTTTTGATACTTAAACAGTGGGAAGATATGAAGGCTTGGAAACTTTTTATACTGCTTCATGTGGCAGTATTTGTGTTCATGGTACCGTGGATCGTTTATATATTTGGGAGTTTAAGTATCGGACAGCTTTTATCTCCTCTGCTAAGTATACTTTTTATCATTTTTTATCCTCTTTCTATGGTACTTATGAGTTTAGGCATGGGCAATGTTATGGATGGGCTCTTAGTAGCTTTGCTGAGTATGGAGTTTAAAAGTGTCACATCTTCTATGCCAGCATACACTATTATCATCTATGTTGTATTGTTGATATTGAGTATACGTTTTAAGTGGCTTTTTTATGTGACACTCGCCTTAGCTTCACTTGGCCTGATCTTGTATCTCGTTGAGCATTAAGGCAGAAGATTTCAGACCAAAAAGGTAGATAATCCAAGAGATATAGATCCATAAAAAGAAAAATAGCAGTGAGGAAAAGGAGCCGTATAAAGATTCATACGTGGTATTGGCAAAGATATAAAAGACAAAGAGTTTTTGAGCGATAAACCACAAAAGGGCTGTAAAAAAAGAGCTTCGAGCTACGGCACGTAGAGGGATTGCAAAATTGATTGAAGCCCGCATTAAAATAAAAAACATTAACCAGGTTAATAAATAGGAGATAAAACCTCCAAGTGTTACATGTACATAAGAGAGTAGGGTGCTAAGGTTCTCTTCCGCACGCGAAG
>JBFHUP010000161.1:0-4909 GCA_041589975.1 Sulfurimonadaceae bacterium
AAACGAGGTGGGATTGGGTAGTGACATCAAAAACTCACCGTAGGTCATCTGGTCTACTGAGTGCAGTGTAATCTCAACAATAGAACGCATGATAGAGGAGATCTGAGAAGATAAAGAACGTGCCATTTTATCATGGATACCACGAAAGGCACGAAGCTGTTCTTTACTTACCCTGTTTGGACGTTTAAAATCATAAAGTGTGACTTGTTTTTGATCAAAGACTTCTTCCCCGGTCTCGAGGATATCATCACCTTCATCATCAACGACGTCTAGAAGAGCATCAATCTCTTCCTGACTTAAAATGTCAGCCATCAACGTTTCCTAATGTATCTCGTATCTTTTTCAATACGGATTTGTGAATCTGCGAAATACGAGATTCGGTAATACCTAATGTGGCGGAGATCTCCTTAAGACTCAGCTCCTCAAAATAGTATAGCTGAATAATCATCTGCTCTCGCTCATTATACTCTTCTAAAACATTACGGATCACTTCAATAAGGTCATCTTGCTCCACCGTTTCAAGGGTTGAACGTTCATTCATCAAAGTGAGCTGCTCATCAATGGGCATGACCGCATAAATTTCCGCTGCAATACGGGCATCTTTGATCTTCTCTGGTGTCTCATCAAGTTTTTCTGCCAGATATTCAACAGATGGTTCTTCCTCATGCTGAGCCATATATTTGCTCACTTCAACCTCCACGCCTTTAATAATCTTACGATTGGATCGGCTGACGATATCAAGTGACCTGAGATAATCAAGCATCGCTCCATAAGCACGGGTTTTAGCATAACCCCAAAAAGAATCATTTTGCGTCTCATCATAACGACGAGAGAGTTTCACCAACTCTTCGGTAGCAATAGCAGCCAAATCATTGTAATCTACGGAACTTGGCAGTCGCTCTTTAAGTCGGTAAGCCATCGCTTTGACTGCGGGAAGATACTGTACGGCTAGCTCATCTCTTTGGTGACGTACCGCTGCATCATAAGGTGATTTTGGCATCATGTCTCTTCCTTTTCATCTTCTTCAGATCTTAATACTATCTCAGGCTCACGAACAACCGGAACTTTAACAGGATCAATATCATTAAAGATATCTTCACGTTTTTGAATCGCTTTGGCAAATTCATCAAGCATAATTTCATGTTCTAATTTAGGGAAATTCCCCATCTTCACAGCGATCGCCCTCACAAAATAGGAGACAGAAATTTGACCCAGCATGTAAAAGAGCCCGGTCACTATCATGGTAGCTATCAAAATCATAAAAGGGTCATCATATTTTAAAACTGCAAAAATTATCCCCACAAAGAAGCCTTGGGAGGTAATAAAGCCAATAAAACCATTTGCAGGCATGAATTATTTCCTTTTATTATAAATCAAAATTGATCAAAAAGACGTTTAAAGAGGCCATTAATGCCGCTTTCTTTCCTCTCAACTAGCACGTTACGTTCCACTTTTTTGGCTAATGCGGCCACGATATTATTGATATCTTTGGTCGCTGCGGTCGCCCCTGCTTCTTGGGTAAAAAGTTTACGCTGCTTGACTGCTTTGGCAATAGCCGGCGAAAGCTCCAACTTACCCAAATAGTTAATCGTAAAATCTCCACCGATATTGTTAGCAGCTACTTTTTTTATTTTATCACAAATAAGTAAAGCCTCTTTTTCAGAATTAACTTGATTCATTAATAAAGCTACCTCTTTGCGTATTTTGGAGTTCACTTTAATCATCGCATAGGCATCCGTTATGGAAGCAGGGTCCGGAATGGCCACGACCACGACATCATCCGCTGCCTTTAAAAACAGCTGTGTATGATCCCCGATACCCGCCCCTGTATCGATGATCATCACATCAATGTCATCGATGCGGGACTTCTCTGAGAGGATCTGCATAAAAAACTCCGGCTGAGCATATTTTAAGATCTCATCACCGCTGTCACCTGGGATTAAAAAGAGATTGGGATTAACCTCTACGATCGCTTCATCCAAACTGCACTCCCCTTTGACCACATGCAGGATGTTTTTATTGACACTGACGCCTAAAATCACATCAAGATTTGCCAAGCCCAAATCCGCATCAAATAGGCCTACTTTAAGTCCCAAACGGGAAAACATATAGGCCATATTGGCAGAGATGGTACTTTTACCCACACCACCTTTACCTGAAGTAATGGCAATAAAACGGGTCTTCTTTTTCGTACCGCCTGATTGTGAGGCGATCAGTTCTTTAAGTTTTTTTGCCTGATCAGCCATGGTTTGCCTTTGTAAAACCGTCAAGCAGACACTTAACTAGATAATCGGTATTAGCGACAATCAGATCTTCCGGAACCTCCTGTCCTACAGAGAGATAACTTACCGGTACATTGATCTCATTTAACAAACTAAAGATCGTTCCAAAACCTTTGGTCTCATCGAGCTTGGTAAACATCACGGTATCGATATTAAGATGAGCAAACTTATCATAGGTCATCTTCATATCTTCATACTTAAGATGACTTGGCATAACCAGTGTTGTATCGACACGATAGGCCGTCTCATTTTGATCCAGACAGGCATGCAGCTTTTCGATCTTCTCTTGATCATAAGGGGAACTTCCCATCGTATCAATCAAAATATAATCGCAATAAGACAAAGCATTGATCGCTTGAGTAAATTCAGGAGGATCGACCACAATCTCTATACCCAGTTTCATCATACGGGCATATTGGGTTAACTGCTCGACCGCACCGATACGGTAGGTGTCCAAAACAACCAAGCCCACTTTATATTTTCGCTCTAGCAGATAAGAATAACGTGCTGCAAGCTTTGCTACCGATGTCGTCTTTCCAACGCCCGTAGGGCCAACCAGCATCATAACCCGCTTTTCGTTAGGTTTCAAAGTGCTTTCCAGACGAACCGGTATCATCTTGCGAAGCAGCGTCTGAAAATAACGTTTTACCGTTACAGAATTTTCACGCATGTTGTTAGGCATATGTTCTAAGGTCAGACGCATAATCGCATCCAGATGCTCTGCATTCATACCGGACTCTTTAGAGACCTTATAGATCTCGGCAAACTCTGGAGGGATGGGAAGCTCCGGACTTTTTTCTTCCCAAAACATATTTTGAATCAGTTTAACTTTGTCTGTCAGCTGATCGATCTGTTTTTTGACATCTTTGAAGTCTTCAACCTTATAAGATGGAAAACGTTCTGAGTGCTCCGCCGTAAAGCCGTCAAAACTGCTGCCGCCATGTTGAGCAGAACCCTTTTGAGTCTGTGGAGCAATCATCTGCTCATGCGAGTTTGCCATGGCGTTGATATCTGAAAACTGCTGGGCTGCTTTGGAAATACTTAGTACGACCTCTTCACTTTTTTCTACAGCCTCTTTAGGTGTCATATCTCGAACTACACTTTCGACGGGCTGCTTATGTCTCCGAGCCAGCACCTCATCTTCGACGCCGATAATAAGTTCATACAAAGCAGGTTGATTGAGTGTGCGTTTGCGTACCTGCTTGGTCTCAATCACCATCACCTCATCACCGAACTGTTGTTTTACTTTCTTGAGAGCTTCAGCAGGAGATTGTCCCGAAAATGTCAATACTTTCATATCTTTTTAATCCTAACTACGCTTACTTAAATACGCTAAGGGAATGCGAACCGAATCACGTTTGCTCCATCCTGGATGGGGCAAGGTAAGATCCTTGTGATTCATCACAACATCATCAAAAAAAAGCAGATCCAGATCCAAAGTACGGGGTGCATCTTTAAAACTGCGTTTTCTTCCAAACTTTTTTTCTATATGCAGTAGGTGTCTTAACAAAAGACGCGGTGACAGATTGGTACCCAAAACCACCACTGCATTATGAAAATAGTCCTGATCGGTATACCCAAAAGGGGGGTTTTTCAAAATCGGACTGCTTTGATACAGCGTTACCTGTTTATCTTTGAGGAAAAAACCTATCAACTTTTCAAAACGGCGACTCACATCACCGATATTACCGCCGATACCGACCACGGCCACATGCCTGCACAGCTTAGAGCTCCACACAAAAGGGAAAAGCTGACGTTTGATAAGCGAAAGTGTCGGTGACAGTTGTTTTTGCATGCTAAGCCTGTGCTTGCTGCTCTTTCATAGCTTGCATCTCATTAAGAATTTGCGTCATAGAGATCATAGCCATGTGATAACCAAAAGGGCCAAAACCTGCAATCTGGCCAGTACAAACCGGAGCGGTCATTGATGTATGACGAAACTCCTCTCGACGGTGAATGTTACTTAAGTGTACTTCTACGGTTGGAAGAGCCACTGCTGAAATTGCGTCACGGATGGCAATCGATGTATGTGTATATGCGGCAGGGTTGATAATGATACCGTCAGCATCACCATAACACTCCTGAATACGATCTACGATCTCACCCTCAAGGTTACTTTGATAAAACTCAATCTCCAAACCATTTTGCTTAGCAAACTCCTGCATCTGCTTGTGAATATCTTCTAGCTTCATTGGTCCATAGATGTTTTGTTCTCGAATACCCAACATATTTAAGTTCGGTCCTTGAATTACGACAATTTTCATGTATAACTTACCTTTATTAAAATTAAGCTCTATTATAGCTAGCTAAACCTTGAGTTTCATAAAAGGATTAAAGTTTTTTACAAAAATGCCGACCGAAAAAATTCTTTGTGAAAAAAAAGCGAAAATATGGTGATCTGCGTCGAATGTATTGAATTAATCTATCTTTTGTTATGATACCAACAAAAAGGCTTTGTAAGATGCAATTAGCCATACCCGATTATCTTTTTACACCCAAGGGATTTGTAAAAGATCACAGTTTTGTATTTGACACCAAAATCCGATGGATGGGTAAAACAGAAGATCTTCCTGATGAGTATAAAGAGCTTTCAAAACTACCGCTTCCAAAGTTTTCTTGTATCACAC
>JBFHUP010000162.1:0-4838 GCA_041589975.1 Sulfurimonadaceae bacterium
AGACCGTACGTATTCTCATGCCGTCATCTTTGGTGATTTTAGAAAAGCTTTTTAAATAGACAAAATCACAAATATCACTTAATGCCACTTTCTGGGTCGCATTGATACTGACCTGAAGATTTTTAAGACTCTCCAGTTCATCTTTTTGATAATTTTCAACCTTAATAGAGACCAGTCCCTCATCGTCAAACATCTTGGCATATTCAGCTTTGAGATGCATGGATTGAACGATTTGGGCCACACTCGCTTCCGAAAATCCAAGTTGCTGACCATAACTGTTCACCCGTAGTTTTAACTCAGCTTCACCCTCTTGGGTATCATTGCTGATATTATAGACCGCCGGCAGGGTTTTAAGTTTGGCTTCCAAGCGTTTGATACCTTCAATCAGCTTTTCATCAGTAGCCCCGGCAAGAGTAATCTCCAGATCATGAGCAACAACTCCCGCACCCGGTTTAACCACTTGAAATGATTCGAATACTTTTTTGCCATCCTGTGTAGTTTGCTCTTTTAACTCAGAAAGCCACACTCGCATATCTTTCATCACATCGTTGGCACTACGGTCACGCTTAAGTTTATCCGAGTCATATTCGGGTGATAAAAAAGGATTGATATAGGTATCAAAAAAGTTAACAGGCTTACGTTCATGCAGGTCGATAAAAATATGAAACAGATTATGACCTACTTCGATACGGTTTTTAGCATCCATTGTGATGCCGACGATGGCCGTCATATGATCTACCTCATTTTCCATATCAAACTTCTCTAACAAGATCTTTTCAATCTGAGAGACCAAAGCTTCAGCTTCAAAAAGATCGTTGTTAATATTAACCTTCCCAGACACAAAAACTTGGGTTCCGTCAAAATCACTAAAAAGTTGAAACTTCGAGTTCATCCCTAAAATAATGATACCTGAGATAATAGAGCCTACGAGTATGGCAAGAGATCGTTTTCGATAATAAAATAAAAAGTTCAAAACTTTGGCATAACGCCTATTTAATTCTGACCAAAAAGAGTGACTTTTCGCATGTCCCGGACGCACTTTGATCATATCTTTGGCATGAAGCGGTAGAAAATAAAAGGCTTCAAAGAGTGAGGAAAGCAGCAATACAGAAATCATAATCGGTAAGATCTTCATAAAGACACCCATATCGCCACTCATTAAAAGCAGCGGTAAAAAGGCAAAAATTGTTGTCAGTGTTGCAGCAAGAACAGCTGAGAACATCTCCACCGTTCCATCAATAGCAGCGGTCAGTTTATCCTTACCCATTTCCATATGACGGTAGATGTTTTCAGCTACCACAATCGCCTCATCAACCAGCATCCCGAGTGCTAACAATGCACCCAAAAGCGAAAGCAGATTAAGCGAATAGCCAAAAATATTGGAAAAGACCAGTGCCACCATAAAACTTAACGGGATGCCCATAGCCACGACGATGGCAATACCGCGATTGACACTTAAAAACAGAGCAATAAAAAGTAAAATCAATCCAAACAGGATATTGGAAACTACGGTATTTAAACGGTTTTTTATATAGATCGAACTGTCAGAATAGATCGAGAGTTTAAGTTGCGGATGCTTTTGTTCATGCTCTTTTAATATCTTTTTTATTGTCTTTACCAACGCAATGGCATTACCTGTTTTTGACTTTAGAATATTGAGTGAGACATTGGGATAGCCGTTAAAATGTGAGATTTCATTACGATCTGAGAGTTTAAAATCGACATCAGCCACATCACCCAGACGAAAACTTTTTCCTTCACTCTTTAAGATCATATTTCTATAATTTTTAGCCTCTTTTTCGCCATTGATCGTGGAGACAAACAGATGCCTTCCGGTCTGATCAATATTTCCCAATGGAAAGATAGAAGATATATTGGAAATAGCTGCTACAACGGAACTCATATTAAGCCCCAAAGCGGCTACTTTTTTATCATTAATAGAGATAACCAGTTCATTATCGGCTGTACCATACAAGGATACTTTAGAAAGATCCTCTAATGCAGCTATTTCATCCTGGATATCTTTGGCATACTCTATAAGCCTAGCCAAATCAATATCACTGGCAATAGCTACTTGCACCAAAGGAATAGCATGCTCTCCGATCTTAGCTTGAGGCTCATTCATATCAGGCGGAAGATCTTTTTTCACTGATGTAATAACATCTTTGACATCAGAAAGTACCAAAATCTTATCACTGCCATTTTTCAGATCTGCCGTAATGGTAAATCTGCCATTTTGTATTTGTGATGTAATCGTATCAATAGATGCGATCGTTTTAATCTGCTCTTCGAGTTTGTCGACAGCCAGTTTATCTAATACCTCAGCACTGGCTCCGGCATAGGACCCGGTAATAACGACTTTATCTCTTTGAGAGGGAGGAAAAAGCTCTTTAGGAATCGACTGGTAGGCCATAATAGACATCACCACAAAAAAGACCAGCAGCAGGTGGTTCAGTGTTGACTTGGTTACTGCAAAGTGTATAAATGGACGAATCATCAGAACAGTGTATCTTCTACCTGGTTTTTATAACGTATCGCTTCGACTTTGGCTTTAAGCAGCGATCGCTCCTGTTTTAAAATTGCATATTGATGTTCAAGTTTAGTCACATCACGACTCTCATAATAGATGGCATTGCGTAGATAGATCTTAGGCATCAATATAGCTGACACAAGCAGCATCCCTAACAGTGCACTCACCAAGGTAGTCACAGAGAGCCTGCTTGCAGGTTCCCAAACCACCTGCATCTCTTCAAGCAGGTGCTCTTTTTCACTCTCTACAGGAGGTATTATTTCAAAAGGATCAAAAAGCTGTGTCTGTGCCAAACCAAAAACTCCGTAATTTCGCCGATCGTGATCGAGGGTTCTCTTTTATCTCTTTATCATCGGCAACCAAAGGCTTTTTGTTTATCAATTTACCTTTATGATGATTGTTTCCACACTCACACCGCATGACATGGGAAGGACAGATACATTTAATCGTCCACTGCTTAAATCTTTGCTTCACAATACGGTCTTCCAAAGAGTGAAAGGAGATAATCGAAACAATACAGTCATTGAGAGCTGAATTTTCAATCTTATCAAGTATCCCGTTAAGCTGTCCCAACTCATCATTGACCTCGATACGGATCGCTTGAAACATCAGTGTCGCTGGGTGGATCTTTTTGCCGCCTTTTTTAAAACTCATCGCTAATTCGGCTAACTCTTTAGCTGTCTCAATAGGCTTTTTAGCTCGGGCATCAACAATCTTTTGGGCTAAATCTTTGCCATAAGCGATTTCACCATACTCATAAAAGATCTGCATCAGTTTTTCATGAGAATACTCATTGACCACTTCGAAAGCCGAAAGCGGTGCATTTTGATCCATCCGCATATCAAGCACATCACTTTCAAATCCAAATCCGCGATCAAGTTGATCCAGCTGTAAGGATGACACCCCTATATCCGCCAACACCCCTCGTACATTCTTTATACCTGCGATCTCTAAAGCCTGATCAAAAGCGGTAGCAAAATCCCCCTTGACTGCCTCAAAACGATCCCCAAATTTCTCCAGACGACGACTCGCAAAATCAATAGCGGTCTGATCCCGATCAATTCCAATAAGTTTGATATTGGAATGAGCTGTTAAAAGAGCTTCACTGTGTCCGCCGTAACCCAAGGTACAATCAATAACCACACCATCTTTAACAGAGGCAAAACTGCCCAATGTCTGTGACAAAAGTACGGGAATGTGAGGAATATTTTCCATAAAACTGCTTCTTTTATTTTATTGGTTATAATACTACCATTAAGACGCTTAAGGACTTACATTGATCGACAAACACCTTGCTGAACAGCTCAAGACACTATCCCATGCGATGTTTACCAAGGGGTTTTTCGGGATCCACCACGGTGCCTTATCTGCAAAGATCAGCAACAATCGCTTTATGATCAACTCCAAAGATGCCATTTTTGATCAGCTTGATGTTAAAGATCTTATAGAATTGACCCACGTTCAGGATTACCGTTGGCACCACGCCAGCATCGATTCACTCATTCATCAACAGATCTATGAACATATATCTGAAGCCAAATTTGTGACCTATGCAATGCCTCCTTACACAACAGCCTATGCTTTGCATAACTGGACCATTGAGCCTCAGGACTATTTTGCCTCACAATCGCTGGGAAATATAGAGGTTTATGATCCTAAAGCCTTTGATGATTGGTATGAAAGAGCCAATAGCGAGATATTTTTGGAGTTTCAACGCTCCAAATCTTCTATTTTGGTTGTTCGTGGTTATGGTGTTTATGCCTATGACAGGGACATTATCCAGCTGGCTAAAAAAATTGCGATCTTAGAAAACTCCTGTCGTATTTTGGCTATTGCCGATAGATTAGAAGTCCAACGCTAGTTGGCTGCTGTGAATTTCTAGAAAAACCTTACGCAAAAAGATCCGTACTTCCCCATTCGTAACGTATTGCAATTTTTTATCTATCTCACATCGGCTTTCATCTCGATTTAATAGTCATTTAACTAGAATATCACATTATATGATTCTTAAGGTTTGTACATGATCACTTGGATGCAAAAACATCGTAAATATATGTTGGTAACTATGTGGGTTGCCGTGATTACTTTCATCGGAGCCGGTGCTGTTGACTGGGGTGGAGCAAGCTACAGCAGCCGTGCCTCATCCGTAGCTAAAGTGGGTGAAGTCGAAGTATCCAATAAAGAGTTTTCCCGACTTTACAGCAATATGTTTGAGTATTACAAAAGCCAGATGAAGGGTGAATTTACCCAGGAGATGGCTCAACAGTTTCATTTAGACCAGCAAGTTTTAAATCAGCTTATCATGAAA
>JBFHUP010000163.1:0-4837 GCA_041589975.1 Sulfurimonadaceae bacterium
AAAAAACAGCCTCAGGAAGAGGAAAAAAAAGAGCCTGAAGATGAGCAGTCTGAGAAGAAAGAGAGATCAGGACTGCACTCAGACACTCCAAATCTACATATACTGGATGTAAAAGTCTAAGTCCTATTAATTATACGTCAAAAGAGCGAAGCCCTTTTGGCTACGTTAACACTATGTTCTCTTCAGCAGAGAGCTCATGATGCTAGCATCATTTTTTTACAAAAATTGGTAAAAGCTTATATATTGTTTTAAGCGATAAATTATTTAACAAAGCTTTTAATGAAAGATAGTATAATAAGCTTTTTCCAAAAGGGATAATCATGGATTTAAATATTATGTTTGATAAATATCGGGACCGCATTTTAACGGGAGGAGCTCTGATTGCTGCTTTTGTTATCTTAGGCATTATTGATAACTTTTTTCTGATCTGGCTTGTTATGGGAGCTCTTTTTATGATGGCTTTTCATGAAGCGACTCGCCTGTTTAAAATTGAACACAATGCCCTTTATGTCTATGCAGCCATTCTTTGGGCGGCGGCTCTTTTTTATCCCTATCCTAATGATCTTCTGTTTATCGGGGGTGTAGTTTTTGCATCTGTAACTGCTTATACTGGAAAAGGTGATTGGAAATATTTCTTGCCATTTCTTTACCCTGCAGCCGGTTTTTTGTTTATGCTAACACTATATATCAATCACAACATGGTCTCGATCTTTTGGCTGGCCGTTGTGGTTGTCTCTGTTGATATCGGGGCCTTTGTTGTGGGTAAAAGTATCGGACGTACACCATTTTCTCCAACGAGTCCTAATAAAACGCTAGAAGGTGTTTTGGGTGGTATTATCGTAGCTACCGTATTGGGCTTTTTTATCGGTGTTGCTGTAGTCGACATGGATAAAGCTCTGATCATCTCATTTCTGACGGCAATTGCTTCGGTCTTTGGAGATCTTTTTGAATCACTGCTTAAAAGACGTGCTGATGTCAAAGATAGCGGTAATATCTTACCGGGTCACGGCGGCATCTTAGACCGTCTTGACGGCTTTTTATTTGCGGCCATCGCCTTAGAAGTACTCTTAAGAGGTCTGGTCTAATTTGATTCTTCTTGGCTCTACAGGATCGATCGGGGTCAATACCCTTATTATTGCCAAACGCTTTAATATCACTGTGGAGGCTTTGGTTGCAGGTCGCAACATCACACTTTTAAACAAGCAGATCCAAGCGTGTCAACCTAAATATGTGGTTATTGCTGATGCCAAAGATAAAGATGATGTGAATCATAGTGATGTTAGAGTAGGTAGTGAGGCTATTTTAGAGCTGATCGAGGAGGCTCAAAGCTCCTTAGTGGTTAATGCCTTGGTCGGTTTTTTAGGTTTTGCCCCCACACTCAAAGCCATCGAGTGCGGAAAAAAGATCGCTTTGGCTAATAAAGAGTCTTTGGTAGCCGGAGGCTCTTTTGTCGATACTTCAAACATCCAACCTATAGACAGTGAACACTTCGGACTTTGGTATTTGTTACAAGATCGTCCTGTTTCTAAGATGATTATTACTGCAAGCGGCGGTGCTTTTAGGGATTGGGATATCACAAAACTTAAAACAGCAACCTTAGCCGATACTCAAAAACACCCTAACTGGTCGATGGGCCAAAAGATCACCATTGATTCTGCGACAATGGTCAATAAGATGTTTGAACTTTTAGAAGCTAGGTGGCTTTTTGGTGAGGGTGAGTATGATGCCATTATTGAGACCCAGTCCATTATTCATGCTTTGATCGATTTTAAAGATGGCTCGACAACGGCTCATTTTGCTCATGCCAATATGCAATTGCCTATTGCGTATGCGATGGATCAAAAAATGGATGAAGAGATTTTAAAGCCTGTTGACTTGATAGAACTTGGGAAGTTAGAGTTTAAAGAGATAACAAAAGAGCGTTATCCGGTTTGGGAACTCAAAGAGGATGTGTTAAAAAATCCTCATAAGGGGCTTATTGTGAATGCTGCCAATGAAGCCGCTATTGAGCGATTTGTCAAAGGGAGCTGTTCTTATTTGGATATTTCGGCATCTATCTTGGATGCCTATGCTAAGTTCGATCGTAAAGCTTCAACGGTTGATGAAGTCTTTGCCATTGATCAAGAAGTCCGACGATTTGTGATGGAGCAGTAGATGAAGCGTGTATTGATTTTATATGGATGGCATGGTTCGGATGCTCCGCATTGGCAGGCTTGGCTGGCTGATGAGCTTTGCAAGAAGGGATATGAAGTTGGCTTTCCGCAGCTAAGTGATAATCTCGTTCCCCAAAAATCTGTCTGGATAGATGAGGCGGTAGAGGCTTTTAAAACATTACAGCCTGATATTGTTGTAACCCACTCAATGGGCAATACCTTATGGTTTCACTTGTGTAATGAAAAACTGGTTACTCCGGTAAAAAGCCTGCTATTAGTAGCTCCCCCGCGAGATCTCAGTGATTTTGATGAGGTCAAAAGTTTTTTTCCTGTACAGACTCCAACGGATCTGCACACCCAACAGTGTATGATGGTCTGTTCGGATGATGACCCCTATATGAGTCTAGAAGAATCCCAAGTGTTGGCTAAGCAGTTGGGTTGTGAGCTTAAAGTTTTAAATGAGAGTGGACATATTAACAGTGATTCAGGTTTTGGCCCTTGGCCGTGGGCATTAGAGTATCTTACGAATATGACTCATGGAGAAGTAAAATGATAGTGTTCAGTGCGGATTCCTGCACGTGGGCCTGCTGCCAAGGCAAACTTGTGCCCCGAAGGAAATGCCCTTGGGGTATTAGCGAAGGTAAAGGGGCTTTTGCTCCTTTAGCGTGTGAATAATGATTTTATCAATAGAAAGCTCTTGTGATGATAGTTCGATAGCGATTACGGACATCGAGAGTAAAAAGTTACTGTTTCATAAAAAGATCTCTCAAGAGATCGATCACAGTGTATATGGCGGGGTAGTTCCGGAACTGGCATCGCGACTTCATGCCGTAGCACTTCCCAATATTTTAAAAGAGTGCGAACCCTTTTTTAAAGATCTAAAAGCGATAGCCGTGACCAATGAACCGGGCCTTTCGGTGACTTTGATGGAGGGTGTGATTATGGCCAAGGCATTGGCACTGAGCCTTGATCTTCCGCTATTGGGTATTCATCACCTGAAAGGACATGTCTATTCACTGTTTATTGAACAGGAGATTGCGTTTCCGCTTACGGTGCTTTTGATCTCAGGCGGACACACCCAGATCATGGAAGTAAGCAGTTTTAATGATATGAAAGTTGTAGCAGCCAGCAGTGATGACAGTTTTGGTGAGAGTTTTGATAAAGTAGCCAAGATGATGGGACTGGGTTATCCGGGTGGTCCAATTATCGAAACACTTGCCAAAGAGGGGGATGCCAACCGATTTGATTTTCCCATACCGCTTGCTAAATCTCCGCGTATGGAGTTCTCCTATTCGGGCCTTAAAAATGCGGTTAGACTTGCTGTGGAGTCGGTAGAGGTTGATGGTGTTGTTGCTAAGCAGGATCAGTGTGATATCGCTGCGAGTTTTCAAAAAGCGGCAACAGCCCATCTGCTTCAAAAGACAAAAAAGTATCTCAAACAAAAGAGCCGTAAAGGTGGAACCTTTGCTATCGTCGGAGGGGCGAGTGCCAACCTTTATGTCAGATCAGCCTTTGAAGGGCTGTGCGAAAGCTTTGCAATGACCACAAGCTTTGCTCCTTTGAAATATTGCAGTGATAATGCGGCCATGATAGGAAGAGCGGCTATCGAAGCGTATCATGAGAATATGTTTGTCTCGATTGATGCCCTAAAGATTCAGCCTAAATCGCCTCTTTAATCATGAAATAATATTTAACTAAAATAGTCATCTTTCCCCTTAAGTATTTTTTTATACCAACAAAGTATACTTCATCTATTAAATTTAACAATAGGATCCAAAAAAATGGCAACTACAAAGTTCAAAGGTACAGACGTAGAGTTATTAGGTAATCAAGTAAATGTAGGTGATAAAGCTCCAGAGGTTGTTGTAGTAAACTCTGATGGTTTAGGTGATGTTACTGTTGGTGGTGCTCAAGGTAAAAAACAACTTATCATTGTTGTTCCATCTTTAGACACAGGTGTATGTGCTACAGAAACACGTACATTTAATACTAAAGTAGCTGCTTTAGATGGTGTTGCGACAACTTTAGTATCTTTAGACCTTCCATTTGCTTCAGGACGTTTCTGTTCAGCTGAAGGCATTGATAAATTAACTGTTACTTCTGACTTCAGAAACAAAGATTTTGCAAATGCTTACGGTGTACTACTTGGCGGATCGGTTTTAGCTGGTGTTACATGTCGTGCGATCTTTGTAGTGGATGAAAACGGTACGGTAACATATAAAGAGATTGTTCCGGAAATCACTGAAGAGCCTAACTACGACGCTGCTTTAGCTGCTGTTTCTGCTTAATTTTTTGCCCAGCTTTGGGCAAAAAAGATTGTAACGACATGGTAATCATAGTGTTACATTTTCTCATTTTTTTCAACTTATCTTATTAACAAATAACCCTTTTTCTTTATAAAACTTTTATCTTAATCCGTTACACTGTATGGATAAAAATTTTGAAATGCCGATATACAAGGTATTCAAAGGAGTTTTAAATGAAAAAATTATTGACCAGCTTAGCTGCAGCGGCGGCATTAAGCAGTGCTGCTTATGCAGATAGTGTGATTGTAGATCTTTCGGCCGGTGCAGGTAGCATCTCTATGGATAAACCGACATTTGCAATGGGGGATGCGGAAGTTTCTAAAATTGATATGGCATTAGATGAGCCAAGCCAGAGTTATACATGGATTCAGTTTGATC
>JBFHUP010000164.1:0-4832 GCA_041589975.1 Sulfurimonadaceae bacterium
GCAACTTTGAAGTCCATATCACCATCATGATCCTCTTGACCATTGATATCTGTTAAAATCGCATAGTTTGAACCATCACTGACCATACCCATAGCAACACCGGCGACTAAATTGGTCACACTCAGACCTGCAGCTTTAAGTGCCAATGATGAAGCACATACCGTTGCCATCGAAGAGGACCCATTGGATTCTAAGATTTCAGAGACAATACGTACGGTCTTGTCATCACTGTTTTCAAAGGTTGGTTCGATGGCACGTTTTGCCAAGTTTCCATGTCCTAACTCTCGACGCCCTGCCGGTCCGATACGTGATGCTTCACCTACAGAAAAACCCGGGAAATTGTAATGAATCATCAGCTTCTCATTTTGTGTGTCATTGTCTGTTAGGTTTTGATACATCTGGGCATCATGACTGCCACCCAAAGTCAATGCTACCAAAGCTTGGGTTTGACCGCGGGTAAAGAGTGTCGAAGCGTGTGACTGAGGCAAGATATTGGTCTCTATCGTAATAGGACGAACTTCTGTCAGCGTACGCCCATCAGCACGTCGTTTTTCATTCAGTATCTGTTCTCTGACAAAAGTGCGTTTAAGATCCTCGACAACTTTTTTCACCATCGTAGCATCACAATCTTCAGCTTGGCAAAAATCACTTTTAAGTATCTCTGAGACAATCGTATCCATAACCGTAGAACGTTCGCTTTTGGCTAAAAACTCTAAAGCATTGGCAATGGCTTCACTGAAGTTTGTCCTAATATACTCCTGAAGTTTCGTATCAACACCATTCTCACTAAGAGCGAGTGGCAAGGTTGGTAAAACAAAAGGTTGAAAAGCTTTTTCATATTCGGTATTAAAAGCAAACACATGATTTTGCAAGGTCTCAATGGCATTAATAAGTTCTGATTCACTTAAAACATTATCGATCTGTCTTTCAATAGTCTGTAAAGCAAGTGCCGGATCAAGCATCGGGTCAATTAGCGGCAGTTCAATATTTTCACTTACGCTGCCGCCCAAACTACGCATCTCAATCATCAAAAGGTCCTCTTTAGTCCCTGCCAGATAAAGATCAAAATCACCTAATGCCAGTTGAGATAGAGTCGGATTGACTACCAACTCATTATCAATTCTTGTCACACGGGCTCCACAAACCGATTTCGATACAGGAAGTGAAGAGGTAAACAGAGCTGCTGACGCGGCATTTAGGGCTAAGCGTTGAAGGTCACTTTGCTCATCCACGCTAAGCACCATCACAGTGATCTGTACAGGATAATAAAACCCTTTAGGAAAGAGCGGTCTTAAACTTCTGTCAATGATACGTGATGTTAAAGTCTCAAAATCACTCGGCTTCATCTCACGCTTGATAAAACCACCCGGAATTCTACCTGCAGCATAGGCTTTTTCAATATATTGGACAGTCAAAGGTAAAAAATCCTCTTTGCTGTCTGTCGTATCATCTACGACGACAGTGGCTAACAGGACAGTATCACCTTCTTTGACCCAAGCAGATCCGTGAGCCTGTTTGGCTACATAATTAAAACGATACAGCTCTTCATTATTGGCAATATCGATCTTCACTTCATTATTCATTTTTTTCCTTATGTTTTACTATCCTGGCATCAAAAATTTCATGCAGCTTTTTATCTGTCACTGCTTCAAAGTCATCATAATAACTTGAGGTCAAAAGATAGTCCTCTACTTCATAACTTGAAAAAGCATCATCGGCAAGCTGTTTGAGTGTATGTGCAATATTAACAGGCATCACCGGAGATACGGTATAAATAGCGGTAGCACCTCGCTCTATGGCACTTTTAATACCTACCATCATCTTCAACCCAGTTTCACACCCTTCATCGACAAAAAGTACCTGTCTGCCCTCCAGGGTACAAAAGGTAGAATCTTTTCGGTAAGAGTAAATTTGAGGCAAGATCTTATCCTCATACTGACGTTTAGCTTCACCAAAAATATAATCATTTTGTATCTGAAACGAGTCGATTAAAAGTTCATGTATTACAATCTCTTCGGTTTCACTGACCCGACCCACTTCACATTCACTGTTTAAGGGTGCCGTAATCGCTTCATTAAACAAGAAGTCCAGTTCCAAACCTGTTCTTTGAGCGATTTCATTTGCAATGACAAATCCCCCTCGGGATAAGGCTATAATAAGCCATTTGTTTTTTTTCATCTCTGAAACAGGCAAAACCTCAAGCAGCTCTCTAGCCGCCTCTATGCGATCTTTAAAAAGTATATTGCGGCTATTTTTTTTCATAAAACCTACTTCTGCTCACTGCTAAGCTCATGCTGATACCCTACTCCTGCTATCGGAATCAGGTTGATTCTAAAAGACAAATATTGATCAGTTAATGAAGCCGAACTTGTAGGAATGACACGTTCTGAAAACTGTAACTCATAAGACCAACAACGTTTCTTCATTTTTAAACCCACAATGGAATTTCGACCCTCTTTTAGCAAGTTATCATAGGCATGCTCAAGTATATAGGTATATTTGCCACTATTGTACTTTAATCTAAAAGTATAGTAATCACTAAATCTGTTTATCTGCGGCTGATCTTGAAAAAGATGGCCCAAAGAGGTTGTCAATCCTCTACCATTGTAACTTAAACTGCTTGAGACTTTGGCAAACTTATCTGTTTGCATATCATAGAAAGTATCATTATACAATGTTACATTATCAGTCAGCTTAATACGAATTTCATTTTCCAAGCTTCCAAAGGTGGTATTATCTTCGATAGTGATGGGTTGAGCCACTTTATGATAAAACCACTCCTGGCCTTTAGCATCAAAAAGATATTGAATAAATTCCACATCTACTTTTTTATCTACGGGTTCTATACTTCCTTGAACAAACTCACACAACTCACCTGTTGTACAGGTCTCATCATCAAACTGACCCTCTTTGTTCTCATAAAAACCACTTTTAGATTCGGTCCCCGGAAAGAGATAACTTGCTCCAAAACGAATTGCATGGATATTTTCTTCATATTTTTTCATCACATCGGTATTGACTCTTAAAGTTTGTGAGACATTAAAAAAATTACCCTCTTCAAAACTGGTGTTGCCATCTGTTTGATGAAAGTTGATATTGGAAAGTGAAATATCTTCTGACAAGGAGATATTGAGATAATCTCCAAAAAGTGCAGTCGAAAAAACCACCGGTGCCGTAAAGACATTTTCATAAGCATTGACATTGTTGACACGTTTTCGTGCCGTGGTCGTATAATCAAAGGAGTAACTAAGACTATCCCAAAACAGATTGTCGACATATTTATGATACTGCATTTGCGGTAACTCTTGCAAGGTATTGGTTGTCGTATCTGCCGTCATATCGTAAAAATATTTGGTATATAAACCGAGATAGTTTGATTCTCCATAAATCATATAGTTAATACGTGAAGTCAAAAAGGTACTGGTATCAATAAGTGTGTCTTTTCTGGATTGAAGACTCACATAATCCACATCATTATAGAGTTGAATATCAGTAAAGAGCTTATCGGTCACATCACCTTTAAACCAGGAATCAATATAGTGGGTACCATCATAATCGATATCAATACCAAAGTGCTCTTTATTACTCCATCCAAACGTCTCATTATCATCATTGAGCTCATGAAAATAACCCATCGCGATCTTACCCTTGGAGGTTGCACTATCAACAAATCGAATATCCGTAAAAAGGCCCTCGCCACGATCCGTTCTTTTTTGAACCCGAATCTCCATATCCCAGCTGTTATCTACTGCAATGTAATAAGGCTGTTCATAGACAATACCCTCGGTCGCTGAGATACCAAGTGTCGGAATTAAAAAACCGCTGCGTCGTGTTGTATCGGTAGAAAAAGCAAAATAGGGGAGATAAAAGAAAGGGACATCGCCTGCGTAAAAAACGATATTGTACAGATCGACCCACTTCTGCTCAGTATCATATTGACCAGAAGAGTAGGATATTTTCCATTCAGGCTTAAGCGGGTTACAGCTAGAAACGATAGCATCCTCTAGCTCGTAAACGGGGCCTCTGGCTTTAGCTGATGTGGCCGAAAACCATAGATTGCTCTGTTTTTGATGTAAAAAAAGCGGTTCGAAGGATTTGGTTTGCTCTTGGGTATTAATTTGAAGTCGCTCACCGGCGATAAAAAACTCCGAGCCTTTAGTAAGACGAATATCCCCTTCAAAATCGATGATACTGCTATTTCGATCATACTTCATACTCGAAGATGAAACAAGCAGTTCATCATAAAAAACATTGACATCATCTTGTGCTGAAACAACGCTACCGTTAGAGTCTACTGACCCACAAATCAGTTCAAGATCCGTTGCCTGCATAACAAGCAGTGTCAGAAAGAAAGCTACAAGGGTTTTATACATCAATCACCAAAGTTCTTGAGCTTTTATCGTGCCACCCTTGCTTATGAGGATCCAGCATTGCCCATAAAAAACCTAAATTCATGACTACTTCACTGATAATTCTGACAATAGAACGATTAAGTGCTACTGCAACAGATGGCGTATCACCTGTCTGTAGGTCGATGATCCGAATCTTCATGAGCATCTTACCCATAGTCGCACCATAAAGTGCAACAAAAAACCATTGATAGATGAATGCCATAGGTAAATAGATCTTCAAAATCTCTGTCTGCACTCGCAAATACTCTTCTTGGCTTGCATCTGGAGTCAGACTTGAAAAAAGATCAAAGTTGACAAAAAAAGCTAAAACAACTAAAACAAGAGAATCAATAAAAAAGGCATACGCTCTTTTCAAAATAGAAGCTTTAGTCAAGCCCTCTCTATGTAAAAATGCATCAATATCCATGCTTTTCCTAATTA
>JBFHUP010000165.1:0-4830 GCA_041589975.1 Sulfurimonadaceae bacterium
AGAGCAGATCACCGCCCATGACATAAACGGTTTTCATGTCCCCTACTTTAGCAGAAGCTTTCACATAACGATAAAGCCATAACAGACGTTTATCAAGATCTTTGTCATAGATAAAAGGTTCTGCCAATGCTTTGGCCTCTTTAAAGTCACTCACATCCATAGTACATCGGTAGAGCATGTCACTGTAGGCTTGTGTCAGTTTAAAGTCGTAAGCTCTTAAAAGCGTAATAGCTCTTTGACAGTTTTTTGCGTTAAGCTGCTCTTTTGCTAAAGCCTCGGCACTTTTGGAGATCAGCTCAAGGGCCTTAGGATAGCTTTGAGGGTTTAATGAGCGTAAAATTTTTCCCATATCAAGGACTTTTTGATACGCTTTAGTCTCATACAGCAGTTCCGCTTTATGATATTGAGACTTTTTGGCAATCTCTTGCATTTTATATTTTTCAGAGATGGTATCGTACAATGCCAACTGCTTCGTCGTATTTGTGTCACCGATTTCAAACAGTACCTTATCTTTTCGCTCTTCCACTTCTGTCAGATAATCACCATACTCAAACTCTTTTTCATAACGCTGATACAGTTCATAGGCTTTCTCATTTTGATTGCCCAAGTCATACCAAACAGCAATCTGATAGAGTGTCCCCTCATATCGTCGATCAGACTTTTCAAAATTTTTCAAAAGTTCCAACATCAAATCGGCAGCTTCGTTATACGCTTCGTGATCTGAAAACTCTTTGGCGATCTCATAACTTCTTTGATAATCATTTAAGAGGTAGCTTACATTTCCTTTGGCAATCTTCTGCAGATAAAATGATGCCATTGTAGAGTTACCTTTGGCCAGATAGAAGTTAGCCAATTTATAAGCAGCATCTGATGCCAACTCTTTGGTCTCCGCTTTTTCCAAAGCTTGATTGAAGTAACGCAGGGCTTTATCTTTATCCCCTTTGGAAACCGTATGACTACCCAATGCAATGAGGCCCTTGGTTGCTTCATGGGTATCATAATGCTCCGTTAGAAGGCGATCATAAAAGTATTCGGCATCAATGATCAGACCCATTTTGGATAAGGCATTGGCTAAAATTAAAAGCACCTCAGGAATCGCTTCATCACCCGAATACTCTCTCAAAAACTCTTTAGACATATCAATAGCATCAGAGAGCTCATCTTGGGCAAATTTTGAACGTATCTTATAGAGTAAAAACTCACTTTTAAACAGGGAGTTAGGGTCCTTTTTTAACGCTTTATTAACGGTTAATAAAACTTCATCATACTGCATACGTGTATAATACTTTCGTACTTCCAGATAGTCAGAAACATCAGCAACCTGATTTACCTCTATAGGATGACCGTCAAGTCCCAAAGCCCCCACATAAGGCAAATCTTTATTAAAAAAATCTATAGGAAAGTTGATGCCGTTAATGGGAATCTCTCTATTTTCAAAAAGCGGGAACTTTTCTTTATAACCCAAAACAAACCAATGTTTGGCATGTCTGATTGGCTTATGCAGTATCCGTTTTTGTAGTGCCATTTGATTGGTTAAAGCAAAAAGTTTAATCTTATGAAGCGGCTTGATACTGATAATATACAGCTTTGCGGTTTCATAAGCCTTAATAGTAAAAAAGGGATTTTTAACAGCAGAGAAGTTCTTAACGGGTGCATTTTGAAAGTAACATTTCACTTCGGTAACGACATCAAACTCATTACGAAAAGATTCGCAAATAAAAGGTTGATCCCGTTCTAAATGGATCGTGGAGTATGTACTCCCCTTTTCTTTACCGCTTTGGATATCAATAGTAATAGCATGGAGGTAAGAGATAAAGAGAAAGGGAGATAATAAAAGTGCAAGAGCAAGCTTTGCTGCCCTTGCTTTAAAGAGATGTTTCATCTCTTAGAAACCCTAAAAGTTAGAGTGTGATACTGCATCTGTCACAAATGCCAGTACCGGATCGATATAGGCAATGGCTACAATGGTCATAAACACGGAAAAACCGATGATAGTTTTAAGTGGCAATGAGGCATTGTTCATATAGACCGTACCGTCAGTTTCAGGCTCTTTGAAAAGCATAAAAACAATCAGTTTAAGATAGTAGTATGCCGCAATCGCAGAATTTAGTGCCATGATCAACGCTAGTGCCATATGGTCTGCCGCTACAGCTGAACCGATCATGTAGATTTTACCCCAGAATAGTGAGAATGGCGGAACACCTGCAAGACTTAACATAAAGATCGCCATAATCACTGCTGCCATTGGCATCGTCTTAATCATTCCAGAGAACTTACTAAACGGATGATCATGACCTGTCGTAGAGATCTCTTTTTGTCTACTTACCCATAACATGGTAAAGGCACCCAGATTTGTAAACAGGAACAAAATCCAGTATAAAAACAAGGCAGAATTTGCTTGAGTCGTACCGATATAGATCGCAGCCATAACAAAACCGGAGTGAGAGATTGAAGAGTATGCAAGCATACGTTTAACATCATTTTGTACCAGTGCCCAGATATTTGCTGCAGTCATTGTGATAACAACGATAGCAAACAGGACATACTCTAACCATACCATACCTGAGTGTGTTAAGAACTCAAAGATACGCATTGCTACAACAAAACCAGCGATCTTTGGAACAATTGACATGTAACCAGCTAATGCAGCAGAGCTTCCTTCATAAACATCCGGTGTCCATGTATGAAATGGAACCAGTGAAAGTTTGAATGCAAAGGCAGCCAGTAAGAAAAGTGTTCCTACAATCAGGTAAGCATTTGTTCCAATCGAAGCATCAGAACTTAATACCTCTGCCATTTGTGAAATCTCAACTGTGCCGGTAACCGCATAAAAGATCATCGCACCAAAAGCATACAGACCAGCAGCCAGTGCACCCATCGTGAAGTACTTCACAGCCGCTTCAAAAGATTTTTCACGGTTGTGCATTGCAATCATTGTATACAGAGCCAAAGAAGCCGTTTCCAGACCAACAAATACTAGGATAAGGTTATCTGTTGCTACCATAAATTGGAAGCCTGCAATCATGAATAAAAAGAGAGCAAAGAACTCCGGATAAGAAAACTCATGAAAACGTTTACCGGTTAAGGCCAATGGAATAAACAGCATCGAAGCGATAATAATGATTAATTGGGAAAGAATCGCCAAACCATCTATCAAGATAACATCAAAAAATCCTGAGATCGTACCAGTACCCATAAGTCTGTTAAGGTCAATAATCGCTAACAGATCCATAAAAAGGATTAAAACAGAGATCATCACATAAAGTGATTTATGCATATTTGATTTAATCAGATCAATAACTAAAATAAGTAACGCACCTGCCACTGCAATCAGCATAGGGGTAAGTGTATTTAAATTTAAAGAGTCAATAGCAACATTGACCGGTTGCAGTAATGCATCATTATGTAATGATGCTGCAGCATTTCCTAAATCCATTAGTGATGCCCCCCTTGTGTAGAATGAGTCTTGTGAACCTTAACTTCAGTCGCTTTGTTCACAATCGTACCACCAATAAGCTCTTTCGCTTCTGGTGTATAAGCTTTGTCATGCATTTGCTTAACCATCGCTTGAACACTTGTGTCAATCGGTCCTAAGATCGGCTTAGGATAGACACCTAACCATGCTACGATAAGTACCAGAGGCATAAGTGCTGTAAGCTCTTGAGTCGTAAGATCTTTTAAGACACGGTTTTCCTCTTTAGTCACCTCACCAAAGAAGGCACTTTTATAGATGCTTAACATATAAATAGCACCTACGATGATCGCTGTACCAGCTAAAAGTGTCAATGTTTTAGAAACTTCATAAAAACCAAGTAGTGATAAGAACTCACCTACAAATCCGATGGTTAATGGTAAACCAACGGATGCCATGAGCATCACACCAAAGATCGTTGCATATTTAGGCATGACTGAAGCAAGTCCTCCAAACTCAGAGATAAGCTTCGTATGACGTCTATCATAAATAACACCAACAAGCATAAACAGAGCCCCTGAAACGATACCGTGAGAAAGCATTAAGAAGATCGAACCTGTGATACCTTCAGCATTCATAGCAAAAGTACCTAAAACGATCACACCCATGTGTGAAACCGATGAGTACGCAACCACTTGTTTCATATCTTCTTGAGCATAAGCTACCATCGCTGTATAAATAATCATTATGACCGCTAAGATTGCAATCGGTGTTACGAATGCTACTGATGCATCAGGGAACATTGGCAATGAAAATCTTACAAAACCGTAGGTACCCATTTTAAGAAGAACCGCTGCAAGGATAACCGAACCGATCGTTGGAGCCTGACCATGAGCATATGGCAACCAGGTATGGAATGGGAACATTGGAACCTTGATCGCAAAACCAAGGAAAAATGCACCAAACAACCAATACTGAGTACTGATATCAGCAATCGTATAGGCTTGCCAATCCAAGATCGCAAATGACCACTGTCCGCCATGATCTACGGAATACATGTACGCTAATAAAAGCATACCTACAAGCATCACAAGTGAACCGGTAAAGGTATATAAGAAGAACTTAATAGAAGCATAAACACGTAAAGGACCACCCCATGCACCAACGATATAAAGCATTGGTACCAGTGAAAGTTCCCAGAATACGTAAAAAAGGATTGCATCTAATGCCGCAAAAACACCGATCATTGTCATCTCTAAGAAAAGCACTGTAATGATTAGGTTTTTAAGACGTTCGGTAATGGTTAGACCCATTAATGCAATCATCGTCATAAATGTCGTCATAACAATGATAAACAGTGAGATACCATCAATACCTAAAGTATAAGAGATACCAAACTCTTTAAGAAGCATAAACTG
>JBFHUP010000166.1:0-4817 GCA_041589975.1 Sulfurimonadaceae bacterium
TCTAGACTTTTATGGTGAGGAATTAAACAGGTGATGATTTTGGGACTAGGAACGTTCGGCATCTATTTTTTCCATCACTTCTTTAGGTATATAGGTTCCGGCTCGTTCGAGCGTTGTTACATACATAAAACCCATACCCGGGGTATCCAGTGAGCCTTCCAGATACATAGCATCAAAAACACGATTGACCTGTTCGCTAGAAACAATGATGTTGATAATCTCTTTTTCTGCTTCTACGGCAACACCGAGGATACCCAGTTTTTCTCTTACACCGCTTCCTTGGGCAAAGTTCACTGTAGCTCCTTGGGCTCCGGCTTCATAAGCTGCTTTGACAATAGCGTCGGCATTGCCTTTTTGAACGATACAGGTGATGAGTTCGACGTCTGTAAGTATGGTGATATCACGAATTTCATGCATGTGAGTGCTCCTGAAGTTTTTGTTTGTGTTGGGCCCAAAGACCTGTTAAAAGTACGGAAATAATCGGAAAGATAGAGGCCATTGACAATATCCCAAATCCTTCAATGGCATTGAGTGCCCCGCCAAAACCCAGACCCATGGCTAAGACCAGGGGCACGGTAATGGGACCTGTAGTAACTCCGGCACTGTCCCAGGCGATATTGACAAACTCTTCGGTGGAGAGATAGGTAAGCAGGGTGGCAAAAAGGTATAAAGGGATCAGCAGATAGCCCAAAGGGATATCAAAGATTACTTTGCAAATACCTACGGACAAGCCAAAGGCAACACCCGCTGATACGGCCATCATTAGGGTTCGTTTTTTGAGAACTCCTTGGGTCAGTTTCTCAACAGTCATACCCAGTGCATTGAGAGCAGGTTCGGCTAGGGTTGCACCAAATCCCAAGATCCAAGCAAAGGCTAAGGCGATAAAGACACCTAAAAGGTAAGGGAACATGGCATCCATGACGCTACCATCTTGAAGTGTCAGATCACTAAAAGCTACAGGAATAATGCTTCCTGATTGATCTCCCAGTTTGGTTAGGCCATAGGTGAGACCAATATTAAAGATGATCATACCAAGGACTGCCAAGACAATACCATAGGCAATCGTTCCGGCGTTGACAATTTTTTGACGCAGGACAATTTTCATAATGATAAACAGAAACAGGGTTAAAGGAATGATTGCTTGAACTCCTGCAAGTATCTCTTGACCGGGAGTCATCTCAAACCATGAGGGTTCACTGCTGACAGTGGTAAAACTTTGTGCCATGAGTAAAATATCTTGGGGTGTTTGTGTGTAATAAACAACAACGGCTAAAATCATCACACCCATTATCGGAAAAAGTGACGCTAAAGTTACGATACCAAAACCGGATAGGGATGTGTTGCCTTTACCACTCGCTGCTGCTATGCCAATACCCAAAGAGAGTACCAGCGGTACAGTTACAGGACCTGTGGTGACGGCTCCGCTATCCCAAGCGAGTCCCAGGACTTTTGTAAGCTCAGGAACAGACATTAAATACGCTGTTAGAGCCAAGACTGGGATGAGTGTCACATAGATAAAGGGCTTCAAACTCCATCCGTGGATAAACCGCAGGGTGCCTAAAATAGCCGCTAATCCTACACCCATACCGACAATGAGTACCAGATATCCGGCGTAAAAGTTTAACAGAGCGAAAAGATAGGGAGCCTTTTGGGCACTGACCAATGCTCCTGCAGCTTTGAGTGCTCCAATAGCGGGTTCGGCAAAGGTGACGCCGATACCTAGGATAAAAGCGATGGTTAAAACGACACCAAGGGAGACCTTTTTAGGCAGGGTGTTACCCATAACTTCACCAAAAGGCATAAGACCCTGTTTAATCCCCTCCATAAAAAACATCAGCCCGATAATAACGGCAAAAAGACCCAGTGTGATCGTATTGGCATCTACGACTTCCTGACGTAAGATCAGAATTTGAAACAGTACCAAATAGAGTGCCAAGGGGAGTAAGGCATAAAGTTGTTCCAAAAAACGGGTTTGCAAATAAGGTTGGATAAGTCTGTAGATATCTATAGGGCGAAGTGCGATACGTTTGACCGCTTTTTGTCCCTCTTTGGGTGTGAGATCATTGTAGCTTAAGACGGTGTGTCGAACCTGTGCTTCTTTGAGGAATTGGGCGTAACGAATACTTTTATTTTCTTTCATGTCAGTCAGTATAGCAAAAAAGAGAGAAGTTTGTAATTTTAAAGCCCTCTTTACAAAAGATTGGATAAAATCTTTCACTTTTAAGTTTAGGGTAGCCCTAAAAAGCCCCAATAGATGGATTTTTTATGAATACAGCAAAATATATATGGATGAACGGTGAGTACAAGGCATGGGAAGATGCTACGACCCATGTATTATCACATACGATTCATTATGGTAACGGTGTTATTGAAGGTACGAAAGCGTATAAAACAGATAAAGGGTATGCGATTTTTCGTCTAAATGACCATACTAAGCGTCTGTTAGAGTCTGCAAAGATGACCCTTTTGGATATTCCATACAGTGTAGATGAACTTAATAAAGCACAGCTAGAGTTGATCAGAAGAAATGAGTTTACGGGTGACAATGTCTACCTGCGTCCGTTTGCATTTATCGGTTACGGTCAAATGGGTGTTTACCATATCGGTGCACCGGTTGAGACGGTTTTAGCGGCATGGGAGTGGGGAGCTTATCTGGGTGAAGAGGGTCTTCAAAAAGGTATCAGACTTAAAATTGCTTCTATGTCACGACCGGCAAATACATCCAATATGGGTAAAGCCAAAGCAACAGCCAATTATCTTAATTCACAGATGGCTAAATTTGAAGCAATTGAGTGTGGTTATGATGAGGCTTTATTGCTTGATGACCAAGGTTATGTTGCCGAAGCCAGCGGGGCTGCCTTTTTTATGATCAAAGATGAAGAGATTATCACACCGCCAAGCGATAATGCTTTGGCATCAATAACGCAAAAAACGGTTATTGAAATTGCTCGCGATATGGGGTACACTGTTACACGTCGTCGCATCACACGTGAAGAGCTCTATATTGCTGATGAGGCCTTTTTGACAGGTACGGCAGCAGAGATCACACCGGTTCGTGATATTGATGCAAGACAGATCGGTGCAGGATCACGCGGACCGATTACTGAAAAGATCCAGTCAACATATTTTGATATTGTTTTTGGAAGAAATAAAAAGTACGAACACTATCTCACTTATGTTTAATACACCTAAGGAGCAAAAGCTCCTCAGGCTACGTTAACACTGGGTTCTCCTAGGCGGAGTGCCCACGGGCAGAGACCGCCCTTAAACGGTCAGACATCACGTTGATTGATTCAAGTTTTTTGGCTTTTTGAAGTTGAAGCAATTGAATGTATAGTAAAATATCAACAATTAAAAAGCGATAAGTCGCGTGAGCCCGCTGCTGAAGCGGACATAGCGTCAGCGTAGCTTTATGGGCTTTGCTCATGAAGCGTATTATTCAATGGAATTAGGTTCCCTTGAATTTTATAAAATAAAATTAAAGGAAAAATATTATGCCAGCAGATATGAATGATTATTTTAAAAAGCGTAGCGGTGGAAGCTCAGGTGGTGGAAACGGCGGAGATGGCGGTAAAGGTGGTAACACACCTAAAATGCCGGAATTGCCACAATTTAACTTCGGTAAAGGGCCAGGATCTATTTTTCTTTATGTCATAATCGCATTAGTGGTGATTGGCTTTTTAACTAAACCTTTTGTTATTATTGATGAGGGTGAAACAGGTATTAAAGTGACAACAGGTAAATATGATCCAATCTCAATGGATCCAGGTTTTCACATTTTGATTCCTTTTATCCAAAAAGTCATTACGGTTGATACTAAAGTACGTATCATTAACTATAAAAGTGGTATTGAACGTCTTGAAAGCACAAGCGGCATTCAGGTTAAAGATCCGATTCAAGTATTGGATAAGCGTGGTCTTCCCGTAACAATTGAATTGACAGTGCAGTATCAATTAAACCGTGCCAATGCCTCTCAAACGATTTCTAATTGGGGTCTGAGCTGGGAAGATAAGATTATCAACCCTGTAGTTCGTGATGTGGTTCGTACAGTAATTGGTAACTATGAGGCTGAAAAACTACCTAACAAACGTAATGAAATTACAGTACTTATCAGTCAAGAGATTAGAAAAAGCGTAGAAGCTTTGGAAAATACTCCGGCTATTTTGCAATCAGTGCAACTTCGTGAAATTGGATTGCCTCAAAAGGTAAAAGATCAAATTGAACGTGTACAAGTAGCCAAACAAGAGGTTGAAAAAGCTCAGCAAGAAGTTGAGCGTGCCAAGCAAGTAGCTTTTAAAGCTCAAGAGACAGCTCGTGGTTTGGCTGAAGCTAAAAAAATTGAAGCGGAAGGTATTGCTGAAGCTAAGAAAATTGAAGCTGCAGGTATTGCCAAAGCAAATGATTTAGTATCACGTTCGCTAACGACAAAGCTTTTACAATTAGAGCAGATGAAGGTTCAAGAGAAATTTAATGAGGCACTGCAAGTAAATAAAGATGCTAAGATATTCTTAACACCTGGCGGATCAACTCCAAATATCTGGGTGGATATGAAAAATCCTCAGAAACGGACTACTGCTCAGTAATTAATACGTTAATGGAGCAAAGCTTCGCTACCTACGTTCTGGGCTAAAGTCTGATGCAGAAAAGGAGTAAATTCTTTTCTGTTAGCTGAGTTATACCTATGAGGGTATCACAAGAGCTTCACAAGCAGGCTCTCACCGCTGGCGGCTTTTTAGCTACTTTTAATAATATGGCTATTTGCCGATAGTACCCCTAATACTTTTACAAAGAATTTAACCAATGAAACAAATTATAGA
>JBFHUP010000167.1:0-4802 GCA_041589975.1 Sulfurimonadaceae bacterium
CACTCTGCTACACAAGAGGGATGGACTGTAAGTCAGTTAGATGCAGGCAGTCTGCTGCTTGAAAAGCCTTATGTGACGACAAGAAGCGTTTTACGCTCTATTTCAAAAGTACCCCGTAAAGTTTCTACAACAAAAATGATTAAAACGAGTATTCAATATACCCCTAGTGATATCGCCTTTGCTACGAACCTGAATCAAAGTGATAGACTCTATAGTAATGTTAAGATGCTCAAATCTTCCATTCATAAAGAGCTGGCCAGACTCTCTGCCGCAGTGGCTAAAAATGAGTTTGAAAAGACTTTATTAAACAAAGTGAAAGAGCAAGGATGGGAAATTGCAGATGTAGGTTCCGAAGCGATTACCATTAAAAAAATGCATACTCACGAGGTAAGCAAAAGAGTGGCCTATGCAAAAACACCACGAAAAGTGATACAGCAAAAAGAAGTTGTGGCTACAGTCGCTTTTGATGATTATCATATTACCAGTATCAAAACCGATGCACTAAAAGCTGTTGCTCTTCAAGAAATTGTTGCGGCAGATCTGCATGCACTTAAAGATAGTGTACATATGGATAGTTTGTATGCACTGCGTTAGCGTATGTTTGTACGACAATGGAGCGTCTGTTGATGCTTTAATATCACTCTAAAAGGAGATACCTTCGGGTACTCTTTTAGAAAATGTAGATGATTCAAAAAGGCTGTTTTTGAGATTTGGGCCTGCAGTGGCATCACATATACGGTTCTTATGAGTGATGACTCAAATTTTTTACCCTCCATTTAAACTATCTTAAAATTTTCCGATCCTTCTAGCATGAAACTTACTGAAAAACTCTCACTTATCCATCAGTTACAAGAGACTTTATCTCAATATCAGCCTCACTCCATGGAAGTTTTTTCAAAACTCAATGATATGGCAAAAGAGATTACCGATTCGGATAGAAGCTCTTTTTTTCTCTATGATCCTAAAAGTATTCGGCTTGCAAGCTATATCGCTCACGGTCTATCGACAAAGATCGATATTGCTTTGGGTGAGGGGATTGTCGGTAGTTGTGCTTTGTACAAACAGCCTATTATTGAAAACGATGTTGATGCCACAAAGATCTTTAACCCTGAGATTGATCTAAGTAGCGGTTATGTCACACGAAACACGCTTACTGTTCCTATTTTGACTACGGATAACGATCTTTTAGGGGTTATTCAAGTACTGAATAAACATAGCGGTGATTATGATGACACCGACGAACAACTTTTGGTCAAATTGACTCAAGTTGCTTTGGGGTGTATGCGTCAAACTTAACTGGTTGTATGGGTTCCTGATTGGACGGTGAAACTTTTTTCTCGTGCCAAGATGCTCGCATACGTCGTTGAATCATTATTATCGATATAGTGCCATGTCGCTTTGGCCTCTTGCTCGGTAAATGTTATGGTCATAAAACCCCGATCATTTTGGTTGGTATAGACCAGGTCATCAATCAGTAGGGTTAAAAGCTGCTCAAAGGCATGGGCACTTTCGACATTAAGCCGAAGATACGCTTCAATACCCGGTGAGGTTACGGCTGCTGTTGCAAACTCTACACCGACAGCTTTTTCTTCATCATTTTTAAGATGATTGGCCCATGAGTTATGGGTGTCACCTGAAAGCACAATCAAGTTCTGATTGAGTGCCTTAACGGTATCCATGAGCTCGTTGCGGTCATGTGCGTAACCATCCCACGCATCCAGATTGTACGGCAATGCATGAGTGACACGCTGCTTTTCGGCTTCGGTTAGTGTGGGGTCCCCGTGTAACATGCGGTACTTGATCGTAGCTAACTCTGAAAAAGCTCTGTTAAGTGCATCGGTGACAGCTTCAACCACTGTAGGGTCGTTAGAATCAAGCTGAGAGATCAGTATAAGCAGTTCTGCAGGAAGCTTCATACGTCCCATGAGGACCTGTTGTCCCAGAACCTGCCAGGTAGCATTAGAACTTGATAGCTGGTTTTGCAACCACTGCTTTTGATCTATGCCAAGTAGTGTACGGTTGGGGTCATGGATATCTTGGATAAAACGTGTGACATCGATATTGATACTTTGGGTCTGGGGGTCAAACTGAAAATAGTCGGCATAATCAAGTTGCTTATCTCGTCCTACATGACGGGTATCAAGCACATGCAAACTTACCAGTGAACCAAAATCAAAAGAGCGGTAGATTTCGTTATAGTTACCACGACTCAAAGGTCGAATGGGAAGCCACTCGAAGTAGGCCTGCATGGCAGCCTCTTTGCGTTGCCGGTAGTTGCCATGTAAGGCCTCATCATGGCCCAATGCCCCCTCTTTGTAGGCATCATCAGCCACTTCGTGATCATCCCAAACCAGGATAAAAGGAAACTTGGCATGTAAAGCCTTAAGTCCTTCATCTGTATGGTATAAGGCATACCGTTTACGATAATCTTCTAAACTGACACAGGTTTGATCATTATCTTCGGGCAGGGCTCGACCGATGGCTTGGGCATTTTCGGTGGCATATGCAGGTGTGCCATCGGCATTGAACATCCCGTACTCATAGATATAATCGCCTAAATGTAACACAGCATCGATACTGTCTAAGGTGGAAGCTTCTTTGTAAACATTGAAGTAGCCTTTGGGGTAGTTGGCACAAGATACTACGGCTAAAGAGATAGACTGAGGTGTGGATATGGGCAGTGTCTTGGTGCGACCTATGGGTGAAAAGATACCTCGGGAAAAGAAGCGGTAGTAGTAGGTCTGATCGGGTTTGAGATTATGGACATCAACTTTGACGGTGTAATCGAGGTCTTGGGTCGTAAAGAGTCTTCCTTGATGAAGGACCCGCTTAAAGTCAGGATCATCGGAGAGTTCAAAAAAGATATGTATACGTTGTTTGGGCTTATCTTTTTGGGGTGTGACACGTGTCCAGATGATCACTTTGTCCTGCAGAGGGTCACCGCTTGCTACGCCATGATCGAAGCGGACACTGGAGCCTTTGTATTTAAATCGGTGGGTGGGTTTTTTCGCATGCAGACCTTTGGATATGACAAGGGTACAGGCCGCTGCTGCAGAGATCTTTAAAAAGGTTCTACGGCAATGGTGTGGCATAACAGACTCCTCTAAGGTTGATATCCAATATGATAGCATCTTTATGTAAAAGCGTTGGAGTTTGTTGGATAAAATTTAGGCTTTTACTGAAGTAAGAGATGCTCTTTTAAAAAACCGTCGATGATGCTGTAAACACCCCGCTCTTTATTATGCAAGTAGCCTTGGAGTGTCAGTGATTTTAGAACCTGATTGAGTGCTTGTCCTTTGAGTTGTTGCGGTTCTTGGGCTGCCAGTCGATACATTACATCATGTTGATGCTTTTTGGATTTGATGTCGATGATCAGCTGGCCCAGATAATCACTGTTCTCTTCATACCCCTCACTGTAAGCCTTATTAAGATCTTTTTGGGTCATCATTTTGAGATCCTTTTCCAAACTCATATAGTAGAGAATCTGCATCACGATAATGGTATTGGCAGGATGCCCATGAAGCTTTAAAAGCAGACTGTGCATGATCTCATCACGCTCAAAGACGATCTGCTTGGATCGAAACTTTTTTAAAAGCTGTTTGGTCACTTCGTCGATATCAAAGGCATCCAGATCAAAAATACGGCAAAAACGGTACAGCGGTGACTTTTTATCCTCAAAAATCTCTGTCATCATAGTCTCGTTGCTTCCTAAAAAATAGTGACAGGTAAACTCCTGATGCTGAATGGTACTGCGTAAAAGTTCTAAAATATTCTCTTTTTGTGTGTTAAGCTTTGTAATATCTTGAAACTCATCATGTACGATATAGACCGTGGTATTAAGGTCTTTGGCGATCGATTCGACCAGTTCTATGGCATAGATCAGTTTTTCTGTTGCACTTTTTTCTTCTCCTAAAAACTCCAAGGTGTATTCAAAGATAGAGAGTTTGATCTTAAGTGATTTGGAGTGCTCTTTAAAAAAGCTCATCACATTTTGGGTCGCATTTTTGATAAAACCCTCGATACCGACTAAAGCATAGGCATAATCGATGATCTTTTCAGCAATCAGATCCGCCCGGGGACTGCGACGATAGTCTATGTAGAGGTAATTTTGCTTTTGAAGTCGAAAAGCTTCTTTGGCCAAAGAGGTCTTACCATAACGTCTCGGGGCTTTGATCATCACATTTTGTTTGTTAGAGATGTTTTGTCTCAGTTTTTTAAGCATCTGGGAACGATCCAAAAAGTCACTTCCCACGACAGGCTTTCCTACAGTAAACATCACAACTCCTCGCATAATCAATAGATTTTATAGATTTTAATATATATTGATTGTTTTGTCAATAAAAATTATTGATACTTGAGCTTCTTATGTAAATACTAGTAGAAAAGATTAAAAAATATTCGATTGATATAACAACTAGAGATGAGAAAATAGAATAGTTTCTTGTATAAAGTATAAAATTAAGGAGATTATGTGAATTGTATTAAAAACACTGCCTATAGTGATTAGGCAGTGGAAGTATCTAATTAGAAAGTTAGATTTAATCCTACATATGTTGCTGTATGAGAATAAGTTTCCGATGCAATATCACTCCAAGGGTCAATATAATCTTCCATAACTATACTACGACTTTGGTATGAAATGTCAAGTTCAAGACGTTTTGTTAAGCTAAGCAATACACCTCCGGATACATTTAACGATACACCGTTAAGTTTCAGTCCAGTGCCCCATCCATCACTATCTACAGTGTAAGAACCAGCTCCAATACCTACAAAAAGTTTTAGAGCATTATCGTTTGTAAGCG
>JBFHUP010000168.1:0-4790 GCA_041589975.1 Sulfurimonadaceae bacterium
CGTCAGATGCAAAAAGAGTTTACTTTTATGGGTGTCAAAGATAAACTGCCAAGTTATAACACCAACCTTATTGAGTTTTTAGAGTTTGGAAATATCATTGAGTTATCAGAGATCCTATTAGTCTCAGCGATTAGCAGAAATGAATCACGTGGAGCTCACTATAGAGAGGATCACCCATTTACGGATGATCATAAGTTTAAAAACCATACGATCTCATGGAAAGAAGATGGGACACTTTGTAATGACTTTATTGCTAATGAAGGAGACCCTGATGTATACAAACGGTAAGCTATTTGCTAACGGCAAGTATATGATGAAAAGTGCCAAGGGCACGTGGGCCCACTGCCGAAGTGAACACAGCGTTAGCGTAGTAGTGGGTGCTTTGCTCCCACTACGTGAGGATCTAAAATGAAGATAACAGTTAAACGTTTTCATAAAGAGCGTGAACCACAGTCTATTGATATGGACTTTGAGGTTCCTTTAGAGGATTGTACCTTACAAGAAGCATTGACCTTTATCAAGCGAAAACAAGATGCTTCAATGACCTTTTCAGCCGGATGCCGCTCTTCTGTTTGTGGAAGTTGTGCCGTTCGTGTCAATGGCAAAGAGGTATTGGCATGTGCTTATAAAGTCCAAGATGGAGACTTTATCGAACCCCTTCGTTATATGCCGGTGCTTAAAGATCTGGTTGTCGATCAAGCAATGACAGAAGAGACCAACAGACGGGCTAAAAACTTCTCCAATATCTCACAGAGTAAAGATCAATCAATCGAAGATGCTGAAAAGATTGCTTTACAGACAGATTGTATCTTATGCGGGGCCTGTTACTCTGCCTGTCCGGTCATGGAAAGCACCCCAGAGTTTTTAGGGCCTTTTGCTCTGACACGTAGCTGGAGACAGGTTAACGACACTCGTAATGATGATACAAAAGAGATTATTGATGCAGTACAGACCAAAGGTATCTGGGACTGTACACTGTGTAACGAATGTGTCCCGGTCTGTCCGCAAGATATTGCTCCAAAACAGGATATCGTCATGCTTCAAAACAAAAGCGGTATGATGGGTTATATGAATCCTAACTTTGGTGGGGGTATGGATTTTGGTACACCGGATTTTGGAGTCCCGCAGTTTTAATCTCGCTGCCTTTAAGAGGCAAATTGTCATAAATTAGATGTTTGATCTCTAAGCTTGATAGACTTTTGCATGTTAACTAAAGAAAAATATGCACACTCACTGTTGCTAAAAGCTACAAAGATCAGACCGGATTTTTGGTCCGCGTACTATTTGGATGCTTATGAGATAAAAAAAGATTTTTTGCAGAGCTCTTCAAACCCCATATACATTAAAACTAACGCAGTTACATTACTGAAAAAACGTTTAGCAAACCATAGACCACAACGAGATATTGTCACGCTTGGAACTATGGCAGATCCCTATGGTACAGCAGAAAAGCAGTACCGATTAACGCGAGGTCTTTTAGAGACCTTGGCTTCTTATGTATATCCGGTTCATATAGTGACGGCATCTGATGCTATCTATGAGGATTTGGAGCTTCTGGAAACGTTATCACACAACTATTTACACATCTCAATACCTGTGCCTTATTTACATCCGCTTTATGAGCGTTTTTATCCAGATGATCATAATGATGCATTAGCCCTTATGAAATCTTTACGAAAAAAATTACCAAAAGTTCATTTGTCAGCCGTAGTCAGCCCGTTGATCCCAACAGTAGGCGATGAGAAAGAGGCTTTGCATACTATGGCAAAAAAACTTAAACTGTCAGGTGCCAATAGTGCCCATTTTTCATGGATTGAGAATTTGACAGCTAAAAAAACACAAACGCTTATAGATCTTATACATGATCGTAAGGATGCTTTGGATATCTTGAGGCAAACATTTACATTGGAGATGGAAGATGGAGTGTTGCATTCCGGTTTCATTGAACTTAGTGAAGAGGATCGTACAAGTTTTGATGCCAAGATAGGCAGGATTTTAGAAGCGGAGAAGCTAGATAAATATGTTCCGCGTTATCTTCCTAAAGATTATCGTTATAGCAACTACCTCTTATCTGAACGACTATATAAAAGAGCAGCAGAATATGCACAAAACGGTAAAGATGCAAATAGGGTTATTGATTTAGCCAATCTTTTACAAAGTTTAGACCATACCATCCAACTTTCAGAGCTAAAAAGATGGCTTAAAGAGCCTGAAGTGCGTAGGGATATAGAGTATTTTTTGTTTTCTAAAGAGCTTAGAACTTATGGACAGGCGTCACTTTTTTAAGTCCATAGCTCCTGGGAGTCATGAAAAATACTAGATGATGCCCTTGATATAAAAGACCTCTTTATTATCCAGTTTTTCCAAGGATACTTTATATTTATCTCCCCAGTGCTTAACCGCCTCATAAAACTCGTCCAGTTGTTCACTGTTGCCGTTACCGTGATATTTGATCTTTAGAAGATTACAACTGCTCGAAGGTGCAATAAACGCATCAATATGAGCTAATGCATCATTCAGCGAGAAGATATGTTTGAAAAATTTAAGGGCATTGGGTGTGTTATTGATGATAGCATCCATCTGTTTGAGGCTTCCGTCAGTCACATCGATTTTGAGTTGTTTTAAAAGAGATTCGGGTGTGATATCTATTTGCATAGAAAGTTGTCCTTTGTGAAATTATAATAGATATTATAGTGGCGGGAAACTTTGAAATGGTTGAGAATTTTAAGGTATAATGAACCTTAAAAAGGTGTGCAGGTGCGAAGTCTATTTAGCCTTACAGTCTTTATATTATTGATGACAGGGTGTTCCAACCCATCAGTGCAGACCTCAAGCAGTCATGCTCAAAAATCCTATTTGCCAAAGTTGCAACACTCCCAAACAGCCCAAGCAAAATTGTTTGCTCCTGTGGGATCTGTACAGCGTCCGCTTATGATCAATACGGAAAAATATGACGCTATCAGTGAAAACCGCTTTAAAGATGTCAAAAGTTCGCCTTTATCCACACTCTCTATCGATGTAGATACCGCATCCTATACCAATATCTTACGTATGATTGAAGATGAAGAGAGGCTGCCTGTCAAGGGAGCTGTGCGTATCGAAGAGATGATCAACTACTTTACGTATGACTATCCCCAACCACAGGCTTTAACCCAACACCCTTTTACCATCTCAACGGAGATGATGCAGGCTCCTTGGAAACCAGAAAACAAACTTCTTTTAGTGGGACTGCAGGCAAAGGTCATCCCTAAAGAGCAGTTGCCTTCAAGTAATTTTGTAGCCTTAATTGATGTTTCGGGTTCGATGCGATATGACCTACCGTTGGTGAAAAAGAGCCTGAAACTGCTGGCCAGAAAGTTAGATAAAAAAGATCGTCTTAGTATCGTTAATTATGCTACGACGATTGGTATTACTTTGGAGCCAACGTCGGGGGATCAGTATGAAAAGATTGCTCACGCTGTTGATACCTTGACAAGTTATGGCGGCACAGATGGCGAATCGGGTATTGCCAGGGCGTATGAACTGGCCCGTCAGACCTTTATTCCCCAGGGGAACAACCGTATTTTGATGTTTACGGATGGTGATTTTAACGTTGGTCGTACTTCGGCTTCTGAGATGAGAGCTATTGTTGAAAAACAGCGAGAAGGGGGCGTTTTTTTAAGTATCATAGGGTTTGGATCGGGTAATTATAATGACGCTGTTATGGAAAAGATGGCCGATAACGGCAATGGAAACTACGCTTATGTCCATGACCTTCTTGATGCTAAAAAAACTTTTGATACAGAACTTACGGGGACGCTTTATACTTTGGGCAAAGATGTGAAGTTTCAACTGGAGTTTAACCCATCCCAAGTAGCAGCCTACAGATTAATCGGATATGAGAACAGAAAACTGGATGCTGAAGATTTTAATGATGATAGTAAAGATGCCGGAGAGATCGGTGTGGGGCATAGTGTGACAGCTTTGTATGAGCTTGTCACGGCCCAAGGTGCTCAAGCAGTCCCTCAAGTCGATGCATTAAAGTATCAAACCAATGTCACTCAGGGTCATTCCAATGAGTATGCGACCATCAAGATGCGTTATAAAAAAGCGGATGGCAACACCTCACAACTGATGACGATAACGACAGATGGGACGAAAAAGGCGACCAATAATATCAAATTTGCTTCGGCTGTAGCCGGATTCGGGATGATTTTACGTGATTCAGCCTATAAGCAGGATTTATCTATGGCAGATGTAGTGAAACAAGCTAAAGCATCTAAAGGTAAGGATGAAGAGGGATATCGAGCAGCATTTATTAAGCTTGTAGAAAAAGCAGCGTTGTTGCAACAAAAATAGCCTCATAGGTATCAAAGCCCTTTTTAAAGCCTCTTTTTATACAATAAAATAAAGGAGATGGTATGCGTTCAGTTCAATCATGTATTCATGCCATTGATATGTTTGCTTATCCAGTTGCTGTTAAAAACGGCGATTTGGAGTATCTTGATTGTAATAAAGCTTTTGAAAAATTTGTCGGCAAAAGCCGAACAGAGCTTTTGGGTAAAAAAGATGATGAGCTATTTCATCAAACTTGGATAGAGATACTGCGAAAGGCCGAGGTGGAGTCTCTACGGTATGGAAGCTTTCGCCAAGAGCGTTCCGTAACTTTGGATGCCCACACTTTTCATGATACGATCCTTTATGTCAACCGCATAGAGGATGGCGATACCATCTTGGGTGTTGTGATCTCTTTGATCGATATTACTGAGCTAAAAACTATTAACGATACCTTGGCAGAGGATCGGGATATC